>JBDSZD010000097.1:0-9978 GCA_039925325.1 Sphingomicrobium sp. | reverse complement strand
GGCTCGTCCTTCGGAAGCAGCGGCAGAAAATGTTTGGCGATCAGCGCGGGCCCGACCGCGTTGACGGCGAAATATCGCATCAGCGCCGATTGGCTGAGGTCGCGGTAAGTTTTTTCCGGACGCACTTCGGCGTCGCGCAGCAGGCCCGATGCGACGATGATCATACGATAGGGGCCGTAGTCCTTGAGACTGGCCGCGGCGGACTCGATGCTGCGCTCGCTCAAAAGGTCGATCGTCATGCCGCCGCTCCCTGCGGCCGATGATCTGGACAGGCCGGTAACATCATACCCGCTGGAAGTGAGTGCGCGCGCGAGTGCGGCTCCGATACCCCCCGAGCTTCCGATGACGATCGCCCGGGGAGGTGAGGAACTGGCGGCGTGAGCGGATTCCATGACTTGCTTTGTCACGTCATGCGCATTGCGTCACCCGCTTGCAATGGTCGAATAGCGGGCATTGGCCGCTAACCTTTCGCCGCCCTCGCCGCCGCAACCGCCGCCTTCAGCGTTTCATATCCAACCGCGCTGTTCATCACCTTGTCGCCGACTACGAACAATGGCGTACCGGTGGCTCCGAGTTGGCCGGCGAGCTGGAAGTTGCGCTTGAGCTCGGCATCCGCCGCGGGGTCGGGCGCGACCGGAAGCGACATGCCCGCGGCCTTGGCGGCGACGGCCAGAGTTTCTGGCCCCGGTCGCCCGGCAGCAAATAATGTGTCGTGGAACGGGCGGAAGCGACCCGCCTTCGACGCGGCCAGCGATAGCTGAGCGGCAGCGACGCTTTCCTGCCCAAGGATCGGAAATTCGCGGAAGACAACGCGCAGCTTGGGGTCCTCGGCGACGAGCCGTTCGATGTGCGGGTTACTCGCCCGGCAATAGACGCAGGCATAATCGAAAAACTCAACCAGCACGACGTCGGGGTTGGCGGAGCCCTTCCACGATGAGCCGTACGGGGTTTCAAGATCCTTGCGATATTGCGCGATTGCGGGCGCATATTGCCGGTCGCGCAGCGCCTCTCCCGCGTCGACGAGGATCTGTGGCTCGGCCAGCAAAGCGTGACGCACCATGCGTTGGCCGATCAGCTGCGGCGCGGCTACGATCAACAGCGCGGCGGTGATCGCGGAACCGACCACCCCACCCAGCAGCGCCAGCGCAAATTTCGATCCGCGGCGCGGCGCGGTGACGGTCTCGCTCACTGTTTCTTGTCGTCCCTGTATCTCTTGTCTTTTTTCGCAAGCTCGGCGCGCGAGACCATGGCGATGTCCTGCGCGCGAAGATAGTCCGGAGTGCCGACCGGGATGCCCTTCATCGCCATTTGCGCGGTCGCCAACGCAAGCTTCGGTTCGCCCTCCAGGTTGCGGCGCTCGGCGGTCGCCAGCATCGCGCGCGGCTGATCGCCTTCGCGGTCGTAGATAATGCCGAGTTGGTACCAGGCGAAGGGGTTCTGGTTGTCGCGGTTGACGGCGGCTTTGAGCACCTGCTTGGCCTCCGCCAAATTGTCGCGCGTCTCGGTCGCGACCAATGCGTGGCCGAGCATCCCCGCGATCAGTGGGGAGCTTCCCGACAGTGACACGGCGCGGCGCAGCGGGGCGATGGCTTCCGTGGGACGGTCGGTTTCCAGCAGCACCTGACCCTTGAGCTCGAGGAAATAGGGATCGTCCGGGTCCGCCTTGAGCAGCGCATCGGTCTCCGACAGCGCCTTTTCCGCGTAGGAGCTGACATGATAAGCGTAAGCGCGGGCGTAATGCGCCGGAATGCTCTTGTCGCTTTCGGGATAGCGGCTGGTGGCGCGCTTGGGATCGACGAAGCCGATCAGCTTGGCCTTGACCCGCTCAAAGCGCATCTCAAGCTTCGGATCGACCGGCCGGGCCCACGCCTGGTCCCTCTGATAGATTTGTTCGAGCGAATTGATGCGCTCGCTCGAAAGCGGGTGGGTGCGCTGGTAGCTGTCCTTCGAATAGATCGCGAGGCGGTATTCCTGATTGCCGAGCTTCTTGAAGAAATCGAGGCTGCCCTTGCCGCTGATCCCGGCGGCGGAGAGATATTTGGCGCCGGCCGAATCCGCCGAGCTTTCCTGTGCGCGGGTGAAGGACAGGAAGCTGCCCATCGCAACCTGCTGCCCCAGGGCCATGATCCCCATGCCGGCTTCGCCCGCACCCGCCGCCATTGCCAGGGCGCCCAGCACGAGGGTTACGAGATTGAGCTTGGTGGCCGCGCTGGCCCCGTCACCCATGCGGATTGCGTGGCCTCCAGCGACATGACCGAGTTCATGCGCGATGACACCCTGAAGCTGGTTCACATTGTCCGCAGCGTTAATCAGCCCGGACTGGATGTAGACCGTTTGCCCAGTCGCGACGAAAGCGTTGATCTCCTGATCGTTGAGCAGGACGACGTTAACGTTTTTCGGATCGAGTCCAGCTGCCGTGATCAGGGGCGCGGACACGTCGCGGAACAAGGCCTCCGTCTCCGCATCGCGGAGAACCGATTGGGCGGCGGCCGGCTGCACTGTCGCGAAGACCGCGAGCAGCGCAAGCATCAGCAGCCGCGCGAAGCGGATTAGCGAAAAGCTCATGCCACCGCTTCCCATCGCGCGGCTGAACGCGGCATGAAAGGAGGACGCGAACCGCATCCTCCCGCCATCAGCCGAATGTTCGCTGCCACCAGCCGCCGCGACGCGGTTCGCCTTCGGGGTCGGTGTCGTCGGAATCATTGTCGGCGGTTGGAACGGCAGCTGCGTTCGCAGCGGCCAGCTCGGCCTCGGCGTCAGCCTTCTTCGACCGTCGTTTGCGAGCCGGCTTCTCCGGCGCGGCCTCAGGGGTCGGCTCGGGCTCGGCAGCAGATGCCGGCTCCGCTTCCGGCTCCGGCGAAGCTTCGGCCTCGACCGATGGCGCGCCCGCTTTGGCGTCCGCTTGATCCTTGGCGCGGGCGCGGGGACGGCGGCGAGTTTTGGGCTTCGCTTCCTCAACGGCCTCGACCTCGGCGATCGGCGGCTCTTCGGCGGTCGGCGTTTCCACCATCGGCGCGCTGTCGGGTTCGATCGGATCGATGCTTTCGGGCGAGTCGTTCACATCGCGCTGGCCGGCGGACTTGCGGCCGCCGCGACGACGGCGGCGCGGCCGATCTTCGCCAGCTTGCGGAGCAGGCGCTTCGTCGGACATTGCGGGAGCGTCCGCGCGCTGTTCTCCAGCGGCGACTTGATCGCTGCCCTCGGACTCGTCGCGGTCGCCATGCGATTGCTCGCCGCCGTCCCGACGCGAACGGCCCCTGCCACCGCGACGGCGCCGGCGTCTGCGGGCTCCGTTGCGGTCGCCTTCGCCTTCGCCTTCGCCCTCACGCGGCTCGCGGTCGTTGCGGGCTTCGCGCTGAGGACGATCCTCCTGTTCCTCGGGCTCTTCCTCCTCTTCCGCCTCGAGCGCCAAATCGAGCGCGGCGTCGTCATCCTCGTCCTCGATCGGAGCCGCGATCTGTGCGCGCGGTTGCGCGACTGGCCGCGGGCCGGAGCTCTCGACGCTCATCCGTGCGCCCTCCAGGCCGTCATCGACCGCAACTTCGACGAACACGCCGTAACGCGCTTCGATGTCGGCGAGTTCGGCTCGCTTTTTGTTGAGCACATAGACCGCGGCTTCGCGGCCGGCGCGAAGCACGATGCGCTCGCCGCGACCCTGCGCGGCTTCATCCTCGATCATGCGCAGCGCCGACAATCCGGCGGACGATGCGGTGCGCATCAGGCCGGTGCCCTCGCAATGCGCGCAGGCCTTGGTCGACGCTTCGAGCACACCGGTGCGCAGGCGCTGGCGGCTCATTTCCATCAGACCGAAGCTGGAGATACGCCCGACCTGGATGCGGGCGCGGTCGTTCTTGAGCGCGTCCTTCATCGCTTTCTCGACCTTACGGACGTGGCCAGACTGTTCCATGTCGATGAAGTCAATCACGACCAGGCCGGCCATGTCGCGCAAACGCAGCTGCCGCGCGATCTCGGCGGCGGCCTCGATATTGGTGGCGAAGGCCGTCTGTTCGATATTATGCTCGCGGGTCGAGCGGCCCGAGTTGATGTCGATCGACACCAGCGCCTCGGTCGGATTGATCACCAGATAGCCGCCGGACTTCAGCTGGACGACCGGCTGATACATCGCGCTGAGCTGGTCTTCGACTCCGTGTCGCTGGAACATCGGAGTGGATTCGCTGTGCAGCTTCACGCGCCGGACATGGCTCGGCATCAGCAGCTTCATATAGCCGCGCGCGGCCTTAAAGCCTTCCTCGCCTTCAACCAGCACTTCATCGATCTCGCGATGGTAGAGGTCGCGGATCGCGCGTTTCACCAGGTCGCTGTCGCGGTAGATGAGGGCAGGGGCGCTGCTTCCGAGTGTTCGCTCGCGCACTTCGTCCCATAGCCGGGCGAGATAATCGAAGTCGCGCTTGATCTCGACCTTGGTGCGCGACAGGCCGGCGGTGCGGACGATCAGGCCCATGGTCGACGGCAGCTTTAGGTCCGCCATGATCGACTTGAGCCGCTTGCGATCGGCGCCGTTGGAAATCTTCCGGCTGATACCGCCGCCGTGGGAGGTGTTGGGCATCAGCACGCAATAGCGGCCGGCGAGGCTCAGGTAGGTGGTCAGCGCCGCGCCCTTGTTGCCGCGCTCCTCCTTGACGACCTGGACCAGCAGCACCTGGCGCCGTTGGATGACGTCCTGGATCTTATAGCGGCGGCGCAAATTCTGGCGCTTCTTGCGCAGTTCGTCGGCCGGGCTGTCGTCGCGCGTAGGACGGGACGAACTCGGCACGCTTTCGGCGTCTTCATCATGCTCATCGCCATCGTCGTGAATTTCATCATGATCGTCGTCATGGTGATCCACGTCGGCAAAATCGGCGGACTGTTCATCGCCGTCGTCATGCGCGTCGAATTCGGCGGCGCGGAGCCGCTCTTCTTCGGCGGCATGCTCGGCCTCCTCGCGCAGCAAGGCGTCGCGGTCGGACTTGGGGATCTGATAATAATCCGGGTGGATCTCGCTGAAAGCCAGGAAGCCGTGGCGATTGCCGCCATAGTCGATGAACGCCGCCTGCAGCGACGGTTCGACTCTGGTTACCTTGGCGAGATAGATATTGCCTTTGAGCTGCTTATGCTCAGCGGATTCGAAGTCGAGTTCCTCAATCCGGTTGCCCTTGACGACGGCGACCCGGGTCTCCTCCGGGTGGCGCGCGTCGATTAGCATGCGCATGGTCATTGAAATGTCTCCGGGCGCGCGATGCAAACCATCTGCGACGGCGGCGCGCCTTGATTGGGGCCAGGGTCGCCGGCAGGAAGCCGTCGACGATGGCGGGATGTAACGAAATTGCCTCTGCTGCACTGGCCATCCCCGGGATTTGCACGGGGAACACGCCTGTCGGCTCAGCGATGAGCGGACGAAAGGCGTTTTGTGGCTTCATTCAGCGTCAACCTTGAGCGCCGCGCACTTGCATTGGTCGCGGCATATTCGCCGGCAAATCGCCGGGAATGGTTTGGGTTAGCATTGTGACACCGCCGCCGCAACCGCCGCACTTCCACCTTCGTACACGTCGCCAAGGATAATGCGGCGTTAACCATTTTGGCGTGATATGGTAAGCGAAAGCCAAGGGGTTACAGGCGGTGAACCGGAGACGATCGGGACAGCTGGGACTAGCAGCCGCGGGCATGATGCTCGCAGGGCTGTGCGCGGTCGCCGTCTTTGCCGCGACTCGCCGGGCCGCAGATGACGGTCCGGTGCTTGCGGCCTCGATCGGGGAAGCGCGATCGGCGAGCCTGACGGTGGATATCGCGCCCGCCGCTCCGGACAAAGTCTATGGCGCGCCGCAGGCGACCGGCCGGCCGATCGTCGTCATCGATGCCGGCCATGGCGGCCGCGACCCGGGCGCAACCAGCGTTTCCGGCGAAGTTACCGAGCGCGATCTCACGCTTGCGCTTGCACGCGACCTTCGCGACGCGCTGGTGGAACGGGGCAGAGTCCGTGTCGCGATGACTCGGGAAGGGGACGAATATCTGACACTCGAGCAGCGTGCGTCGGTCGCCCCCAGGCTTGGGGCTAGCTTGTTCCTGTCGCTGCACATGGACAGTGCGCCCAACCCGCTTGCGCGCGGAGCGACCGTCTATTCGCTGTCGGACGTGGCGTCGGATGCCGAGGCCGAGCGCTTCGCCCGTTCGGAAAACACCAGTTTTGCCGGGTCCGGCGAAACCCAGGGGTCGGTCGAAGCGATGCTCGCGGGGCTTGCCACCCGCAGCCAGATGAACTCCTCCGCGGAACTCGCGTCGCGCCTGGTGCGCAAGGCCGCTGGCCGCGTCGACTTGCGCCCCGAGCCGCATCGGTTTGCCGCGTTCCACGTCCTGCGCAGTGTCGAAACTCCCGCCGTGTTGTTCGAAGCCGGTTATCTCAGCAATGCCGACGATGAGATATTGCTACGGTCGCCGGAGCATCGCGCAGCGATCGTGCTCGCGCTCGCCCAGGCAGTCGAAGCCGACATCGCCGCGCGCAATCGCCGCTGATCCGGCTTTGCGGCGCTGATCGAAGCGGCTAGACGCTGCTTCCACATGAACCTCCTTCGCCAGCACATGTCCACGTTGCAGTTGCCCGATCTCGTCGCGTTCAACGCGCGTGTGCATGATCGCGTCGATCCGTGGTTCGCCGGCAAATGGGTCCGACGACTGGCGTGGACCGGGCTTGCGGGCCTACTCCTTTTGTCCGCCGCCTGGGCCTATTTTGCTTCGACGCTTCCGACCGCAGAGAAGCTGACCGAGCTGCAACTCCCGCTTCCGTCGAACGTGCGCGGCTATGACGGAAATCCGGTGCAGACGTTCGCGCGCGAACGGCGGGTCGAACTCGCCTACGACGAATATCCCCCAGTGGTCGTCCACGCCATCATCTCGGCGGAGGACAAGACTTTCTTCAGCCACGGCGGGATCGACTATCCCGGTCTGGTCGGGGCCGTGTTCGACTTCACGCGCAAAAGCGTCAGCGGCGGGCGCGCAAAAGGCGGATCGACCATCACTCAGCAGGTGGCGAAAGCACTGCTGCAGGACAATAGCTATTCGATCGTGCGTAAGGTCCGCGAGGCCATCCTTGCGTTCCGGCTCGAATCCACATTGAGCAAAGAGGTCATCCTCGAGCTCTATCTCAACCAGATTTTCCTCGGGCGGAATGCGTACGGCATCCAGGCTGCGAGCCGCGCTTATTTCGACAAGGACGTCGCCGATCTGACGGTCCCCGAAGCGGCTTACCTCGCCGTGCTTCCGAAGGCGCCGTCGAACTACGATCCGGAGCGCGCGACTGAGCGGGCGCTCGGCCGCCGCAACTATGTCCTGCGTGAAATGGAACGCAACGGATATATTTCAGAGGACCAACGTGCCGCCGCCGCCGCCGCGCCGCTTGGAACGATCCGCTACGGCAGCAATGCAAAATTCCGCGAGATGGGCGGATATTATATGGAGGAAGTGCGCCGTACTTTGATCAAGCGCTTCGGCCAGGATTCCAAGAACGGCCCCAACAGCCTCTATGCCGGCGGGCTGTGGGTCCGCACGTCGATGATGCCGGTGATGCAGGACGCCGCCGCTGAAGCGCTGCGCGAAGGCTTGGCCAAGTTCGATGGCGGCCGCGGCTGGCGCGATACCGGGCTTAGCGTTGACGTTGAGGGCAAATGGGCCGCCTTGCTCGACCGCGCTCCGGTCGGGGTCGGATTTTCGGACTGGCGCAAGGCCGTTGTGCTGTCCAAGGGCGGCGGGGAGGCGGAGATCGGTTTTACCGACGGCACCACCGGGGTGCTTCCAGCCTCCGCGGCCCAGCAGCCCAAGCGCGGCGTCGGCGGCGCGGCCTTCACCCATCTGCGTCCGGGAATGATCATCATCGTCAAGAAATTGGGTGCCGAGAGTTACGCTTTGCGCTCCATTCCGGAGGTCGGCGGCGGGTTCGTCGCGGAGGAAGTGAAGACCGGACGCGTGCTCGCGATTCACGGCGGCTTCGACGTGGTCGGATCGAGCTACAATCGCGCCACTCAGGCGCTGCGTCAGCCGGGATCGGCCTTCAAGCCGGTGGTCTATGAAACCGCGCTCGAAAATGGAATGACGCCAGCGTCGATCATCGTCGACGCCCCTTTCTGCGTCTGGCAGGGCGCGGGCCTTGGCAACAAGTGCTTCGTCAATTTCGACCGGCGCTATTCTGGCCCAAAGACGATGCGCTGGGGGGTCGAGCAATCGCGCAATCTGATGACGGTTCGGGCGGCGTCCGAAGCCGGTATGGCGAAGGTCACGGATACTGCGCGCAAGCTCGGGGTCGGCGATTATCCGGACTATCTGTCGATCGCGCTGGGGGCAGGCGACACGACCGTGCTCAAGCTGACCAATGCCTATGCGATCATCGCCAATCACGGCCGGTCGGTGAAGCCGACCTTGGTCGACGTCGTGCAGGATCGGCGGGGCAAGGTGATCTATCGAAGCGATAATCGCTGCGCGGTCATGGACGGCTGCAATGCCAGCGACTGGGACGGCAAGGCGATGCCGCGGCCACCTTCGCGCACCAAGCAGTTGCTCGAACCGATGGCCGCCTTCCAGATGGTGCACATCCTGACGGGGGTGGTGGAACGCGGGACCGCAACCGTGCTGCGCGACCTCAACCGGCCCATGTTCGGCAAGACCGGCACGACGTCCGGCCCGACCAACGTCTGGTTTGTCGGCGGCACTCCCGAAGTCGTCGCGGGAGTTTATATTGGTTACGACCAGCCGCGAAGCCTCGGCGGTTACGCTCAGGGGGGCCGGATTGCTGCGCCGATCTTCAAGCAATTTGCGCAGAAAGCTTTTGTCGGCATGCCGCCGGTGCCCTTCGTCGCGCCGCCGGGTATTCGCTGGGTCCGCATCGACCGAGCCAGCGGACGCCGCGTATTCGGCACATTTCCGACCCGCGAGGATCCCAAGTCGCCGGTGATCTGGGAAGCCTTCCAACCCCAAACCGAACCGCGGCGGAGCTTTCGGCACAACCGGGGCAGCGCGGACGAGGAGGATAGCACAGCGGTACCGGCGCGGCAGGCGAAGGCGCCAAATGCGATGCGCCGTCCTCGCGCCGCCCCTCCGCAGACGGCCGCTGCGCAAGCGGGCACCTCGCCGACCTGACGAGCACTATTTCAGCCCTGAGCCAACGCACACAATCAAACGGGAATTTGCACATGCGCGCTGAAGCGCAAGCTCATATCGATCAGATCAACGCGGCGACGGCCTTGCTCCGCCGTTTCCTCGATTGGGATCGGGCAGCGCGGCGGCTCGAGGAACTCAACGCGAAGGTTGAAGACTCTTCGCTGTGGGACGATCCGAAAGCCGCGCAGGAGGTCATGCGCGAGCGGCAGCGTATCGAGAAGGCGATGGGCGCCACGACGGCGATCGAATCCGAACTCGCCGACACCGTCGAACTCATAGAAATGGCGGAGGCCGAAGGCGACACCGGTCTGGTCGACGATGGAGTGATCGCGCTAGCCGAGCTGGCTGAGCGCGCGGAGCGCGACAAGGTCGCCGCTTTGCTCGCGGGGGAGGCCGACGCCAACAACAGCTATATAGAGATCAATGCCGGGGCTGGCGGGACCGAGAGCCAGGATTGGGCCGAAATGCTGCAGCGCATGTACACGCGCTGGGGCGAGCGTCACGGCATGAAGGTCGAACTTGTGGACCATCACGCGGGCGAGCAAGCGGGGATCAAGTCGGCGACCCTGCTGATCAAAGGCGAGAACGCTTATGGCTATGCCAAGACGGAAAGCGGCGTCCATCGCCTTGTGCGGATCAGCCCGTACGACAGCTCGGCGCGGCGGCACACCAGCTTCTCCAGCGTCTGGGTCTATCCCGAAGTCGATGACGACATCGACATCGAGATCAACGAAAGCGAGCTCAGGATCGACACTTATCGCGCAAGCGGAGCCGGTGGACAGCACGTCAACACTACCGACAGCGCAGTGCGCATCACCCACATCCCGACGAACATTG
>JBDSZD010000096.1:0-3651 GCA_039925325.1 Sphingomicrobium sp. | reverse complement strand
GCGAGCCGGGGAGCGGCGACCATTGGAGACGCGCGGACCGCCGGCTGTGCCTGAATAAGTTGGATCGCGATCATCGCGCTGATCATCATTGGCTCGTCCCCATCGCTAATTCCCAAGCATAGCGGGCGGCTCACCGGACGTGAAGGTGGCGCCGTTGCCGCCGATCAGCGCGCCGCCATTTTCGCCCCGACGCTGCCGCGCACCGCGTTCAGCGCGACCAGCACCTTGGCGTCGCGGCCGTACATATCGTCATAGTTTACGATCTTGCCGTCATTGAGCGCGGCCGCGCTGAAATAGACGATAAAGACCGGCACCGGCTTCACGAAATTGGCCTGGACGGTCTTCTTGCTGGTCAGTGTCGCCTGGATTTTCTCCGGAATCCACTCGCCCCCGTCGTCGCCGAGAAGCTCGGTCGCGAGATCATGGATATGCTCCGTCCGGATGCAGCCGTGACTGAGCGCGCGCATCCGGCTGCTAAAGCGGCTGCGGGCGTTGGTGTCGTGCAGATAGATGTTCTGCGGGTTGTACATCACGAACTTCATCTGACCGAGCGCGTTGCTCGGCCCCGGCGGTTGACGCCAGCGCTGCAGCTTGCCGTCCTTGTCCTTGAGCGCGACATAGCCAGGCTTGCCCGCCACCTCCTTCGAGATGCTCGGCGGAACTTCCCACCACGGATTGAACATCACTCCAACCGCCAGAACCGAAAGCTGGGGCGTCGGAGTCTTTGGCGCCCCCGCAATCGCCTTGTGCTTCCAGCGGTTCACGCCGTTTTCAACCAGCGTGGCGTGAAAGGCGGGGACGTTGACGATGATGTACTTATTGCCAAGATCGCGCGGCAGCCAGCGCCAGCGATCCATGTTCAGCCGAATGCGGCTGACGCTCGCAACGTCCGTCGGGGGAGTGATCATCAGCGCATTCTTGAGCGCCGCATATTGCGCATGGGTCGGAAGAAGGCTGTTGAGCGTGGCGGTGATGCTATGCTGCTGAACGGCGGACCGCAGTAACTGATCTTGCCGTTCAGTGCTGAGATCCCCGTCCTGGATGAACCATTGGACCCGCTCCTTGCGTGGCACGAACCCCAAAGCGAGGTCCGACGAGAGCCAATTGAAGCGATCGTTGGCGGCCTTGGACATGATCTCCGGCACCCCGCTCCTGATCGCCACGTCCAGTCCGGCAGGATCGTAATTCACCGGGTTCAGCCCTTCGCCGCCGACCCGCTGGATGTAGCCCAGCAATTCGCGCGCATCGCCGGCAGTCCAGATGGGGGGAGGCAGGACGATCGGGGCAAGCACATCGGGAGCAGGAGCAAGTCCCGGCGGCGGCGCTGGCTGCGGCACCGGTGGGGGCGTCTGCGCGGCCTGTACGCTTGGCAACGCCTGTTGCGCCCAGGCCGCACTGATTGGCCCCGCAACCAGCGCCGAAAACACCGCGAAAATTCTGAAGCGCCGGTTCATTGCGTCAACAACCTATTCTTTTCCAAGGACAACCTGTCCGCCGAAAGCCGTAGATAAACAGCCAGCATGATACACATGATGAATGCCGGTCACTAGTGACGCGCGAAGCACAGCCACGGAAAATTCATACCCTAACGCTGAAAACCAATCCTTAATGCGCCCGGACTATTGAGGATGCTGAAGAAAAACGGGGGACAAGTAGGTGGCCGCCAAGTTCAGCCTCGACGGATCGATGATCCCGCGGCAGGTGAAGCGATTGTTCGACCAACGGGCCGAGCAGCGCGTCGAGCCATCCGCGGGGACGGCTGTACTCGCTTATCGCGGAACCAATCATGTCGTGCGGCTGGTCAATCTGTCCGACTCCGGGGCGATGGTGGCATTCCCGCACATTCCCCACATCGGCGAGCGGCTGACCATTCGTCTGGTCGATCGCGGCACCCTTTCGGCTCAGGTACGTTGGATCAAGGATGGTCGCATCGGTCTCGCCTTCTCGACGAGCCGGGGGTAGCAGCGCGTGGAGATGAACTTTTCGATGATCAAGGCGAGAATCGCCGAGGACGCCGACGAGGAAGACCGCCGTCGCCTCGGCCGGTTACCGGTCGCGCTTGATGCGACGGTCCGCGAGCTCGGATCTTCGGGAATCGAAGCGCGCGTGCTCAATATCTCGGAGCGGGGCTTCATGGCGCAATCCAACGGCCGGTTCGAGGTCGGTACCCGCGTATGGTTGATGCTGCCCGGCAAAGAACGGGCAAACGCGATCGTTCGCTGGACCGCGGGCGACAAGCTCGGTGGCGAATTCGCCGAGCCAATTTCGCTGCAGAACCTGCGCCACTCCTGATTTCGGCACCCGTCGCCGGGCGCGTTTTTGTTTCCACTGACGGTGCGACGCGCAGGCAACAGTCGTCATGGTTCGGCCCCGCCAAATGCAACCGCCCCGCCATTCGGTCGTTGAGCGATCCAATGAAAGGATCTCGCAATGGCGATTAATCTCACCGTGAGCGACCTGCGCAAGACCCATGACCTTTCGGGTCGGGGCTATCATGCGGTCTACCGCGAACATCAAGTTAATCACTGCCCCGGCTGCGGCCGGACCCACTGGATCATCGGCCGCGTTTCAGCGGAGTGCGCCTTCTGCACGACCGCGCTGCCACTCGCCGAGGCCAGCATGCGCTCGCACAACGGCCCGGTCGTGATTCAGCACAAGAATCGCGAGCAGCAAGCCTGGGCTGCCTGAGCTAGAGCCTGTTTCAGCCATTGAAGCGGCACCGGCCCGTCTACTGAAACAGACTCTAAGGCGTCTTTCGGGTCGGCACTCCGGCTGCACACAGATCGATCCCTGTCGGGGCGGTTTGATAGAATGCATCGGTGCGGTTGGTTCGAAGCTGCATGATTTTCGTGAACGTCGCGCTGGACGTGTCCAGGACCTGGAAGCTTGGCCGCTCCGTCGCCGGTATCTCGCTCGCAAGCCGTATACGTTCGATCCCGACATTCCGCGCTGCATCGCCGTACATGCCCATCGGCGCTGGTCCGCGCGCAAGGCTGCTAAGCCGCTCGACACCGTCGATCACCCGCCCGACCACGGAGAGGTTGCGGTCCAGCCGGCGGGCGGCGTGCCCGATGATCGCGTAAAGCTCCTCGCCGGTCCCGGTGTCGGGCGCCAGGTCGCGCGCCACGCCGACATAAGAATAGCAATGAGGCAATGTCGCCCACCCCGCCTTCGGATTGTAAGCGACCGGCCACCCGTCGGCATGGCCGACAGTGGGCGCGTAAGCATCGGCAAATCCGAGCGGACGGATCGCGAGGCCCTTGGTGGATCGCCAATATTCGGCCGGCGGCGGCTTGACCACTCCGGCGGGGAGCGGCGGGCCTTTTTCGTCATGCCCCCATTGCGCGACGAAATTGTCCTGGACGCGGTAGATGGACGCATTTTTCCACCAGCCGCTGCGCGCGAGGGCCCGGATGTTGGCGACGTGCACCGGAGCGAAGGCCGGTGCAAGTTGGATGATCACGCGCCCGCCCTTGGCCAGGTCCATGACTAGCAGGTCCGCCGGATCGATCGTCCGCCAGGCCGTTGCAGGCGAAGCCGCGATGATATCGGCGGCGGTCAGCGGCTTTTTTTCGGGCACCGCCGCAATCAGCAAGGTCATTGCAATAAGGCTGAGAATGCGGCGCATGGCTTACTCCCTTGACGCCCCGG
>JBDSZD010000095.1:0-53892 GCA_039925325.1 Sphingomicrobium sp. | reverse complement strand
TTGGCGTTCGTGAGGTCGCCGGACACGCGGTAATTCTGCTTTTTCATATAGGGTTGGCGGATGAGGTTGCCGCCGAACAGGAGCCGTGTTCCGATGCGCTTGGCATCGAGATGCTGGACCAGATCGTCGCGGCTGAACTTTGCGCCTTCGCGCAGCGTGATGGGAAAGCCGAACCAGGAGGCTTCGCTGTTGGGCGTCGCCTCGGGCAAGATGAATATGTCTTCGAGCGGCTTGAGAAGCAGAGTCAGCCTGTCGAAGTTGCGACGCCGTGCCTCGATGAACCCTTCGAGCCGGTCAAGCTGCGCCAAGCCGACCGCGGCCTGCATATCGGTAATCTTCAGATTATAGCCGACGTGGCTGTAGGTATATTTGTGATCATAGCCTTCGGGCAGGTCGCCGAGCTTGCGGCAGAAGCGCTTGCCGCAGGTATTGTCCTTGCCGGGCGCGCACCAGCAGTCGCGACCCCAGTCGCGCATGGATTCGATCACGCGTTTGAGCCGCGGCTTGTCGGTGAAGACCGCGCCGCCTTCGCCCATGGTGATGTGGTGCGCCGGATAGAAACTGAGTGTCCCGATGTCGCCGAACGTGCCAACTCCGCGCCCGTCATAGGTCGCTCCGAGCGCGTCGCAGCAATCCTCGACGACCCACAGATCGTACTTTTCTGCGACCCGCATGACTTCCCCGAGATCGAACGGGTTGCCGAGCGTGTGCGCGACCATGATCGCACGGGTCTTGTCGGTGACCGCGGCCTCGATGGCGCCGGGCAGAATATTGTAGGTCGGGATGTCGATGTCGACGAAAACCGGCACGAGCCCGTATTGGAGCGACGGGTTGACCGTCGTCGGAAAACCGGCGGCGCAGGTGATGACCTCATCGCCGGGCTTCAGCGCCTCATCGCGGAGATAGTGCGAGGTGAGGGACGAAAGCGCGAGGAGGTTCGCCGACGACCCGGAGTTGGTGGTCAAGGCGTGCCGGACACCCAGGCGATTGGCCAGGCGCTCTTCGAACTCGGCATTGAAACGGCCGGTGGTCAGCCAGAAATCGAGCGCGGAATCGACCAGAGCGCACATGTCCGAGGCGCCATAGACCTTGCCCGACACCGGAACCGGACTGGCGCCTGGAACGAAGGCCGGAGTGGCGTGATGACGGCGCGCATATTCTCCCACCAGATCGAGGATCATCTGGCGCAGCTGCGGCTCATCGCTTTGACCTGCTAGCGACTGAAGATCGCTCAATTCTGTCGGTGGGGTCAGCCCCATATTACTTGCCTCATATGTTCCTGATGCTCGCTGCGATAGGCGTCTAGCTGGCTGACACTGATTGCGCGCGGATCATCGCCGTCGTGAACGGCCGAATGCCATTCGACCACCTTGGTCAGCGCAGCTTCCAGACCCAGCGCCGGTCGCCAGCCCAGTTCGGACCGCGCTTTCGAACAATCGAGCCTGAGCAGGGTCGCTTCGTGCGGCTGCGGTTCGTTCGGTTGATCCCAGCCCTCAGAGCCCCAGCTGGAAAGCATGCGTTCGACGATCCAGCGCACGGGTCGGGCGTCATCCTCGGACGGACCGAAGTTCCACGCCGTCGCCGCCTCTGTGCGTCCATCCATCACCCGTTCGGCGACCAGCAAATATCCGCTCAGCGCATCTAGCACATGCTGCCACGGCCTGACGGAATCAGGATTGCGGATCATCGGGCGCTTGCCGGACAGCAAGGCGCGGATAAGGTCCGGGACCAGACGATCCTGCGCCCAATCGCCTCCGCCAATCACATTGCCCGCGCGCACCGACGCGATCGCGGGTCCCCCGGGATAGGAGCGGCGATAGGCGGAAATCGCGAGCTCAGCGGCACCCTTGCTGCTGCTGTAGGGATCGTGTCCGCCCATCGGATCGCATTCGCGGTACGGCCACACCTGCTCGCGATTTTCATAGCATTTGTCGGTGGTGACACAAACGACCGCCTGTACGCCCGCTGTCTGCCGACATGCCTCCAGAATGTGCACTGTTCCCATGACGTTGGTTGCATAGGTTTCGACCGGATTGTCGTAGGAGTATCGGACCAGCGGCTGGGCGGCGAGATGGAACACCAGTTCGGGCCTGGCTGCTGCAACGGCGTTGCGGACAGTATCGAAATCCCGGATATCGCCTTCGACGTGGTGGACCAGGTCGCGCAGCCGGACTTGCTCGAAGAAGCTCGGTTCAGTCGGCGGGGCGAGCGACAATCCCGTCACTTCTGCGCCCATCTGATGGAGCCAAAGGGACAGCCAGCCGCCCTTGAACCCGGTGTGACCGGTGACGAGGACGCGGCGGCCGTTCCAGGGGGACCGTTTCACCAGCATTTCCAGGGGGCTCCTTCGGCCCACAGGGTCTCCAGATAGATCTTGTCGCGCAGCGTATCCATCGGCTGCCAGAAACCTTCGTGGCGGTAAGCGGCAAGCTCGCCGTCCGCGGCGATTCGCTCCAGCGGCTCCTGCTCCCAGATCGTATCCGGCCCGTCGATATAATCGAGCACCGACGGATCGACGACGAAGAAACCGCCGTTGATATAACCCCCGTCACCGGCCGGTTTTTCGATAAAGCTGGAGACACTGTCGCCCGCACCGAATTCCAGCTTCCCGAAGCGGCCCGGAGGCGCAACTGCGGTGAGCGTGGCTTTCTTTCCGTGGCTTTTATGGAACGCAATCAACTGAGCGACGTCGATCGCCGCGAGGCCATCGCCATAGGTCAAGCAGAACGGACCATCCGTGTTGATATAGTTTGCGACCGCCTTGAGTCGCCCGCCGGTCATGGTCTGGGCCCCGGTATCGACCAGGGTAATCCGCCACGGCTCGCTTCGGTTCTTGTGCACTTCCACCGAGTTCTGGCGCAAATCGACGGTCACATCGGTGGTGTGAAGAAAGTAGTTCGCGAAGAACTCCTTGATAAGATAGCCTTTGTAGCCGAGGCAGACGATGAAGTCGTTCACGCCGGCAGCCGAATAAATGTTCATGATGTGCCAGATGATCGGCATCCCGCCGATCTCGACCATGGGCTTGGGCCGTACGGACGTTTCTTCGCCCAATCGCGTGCCCAAACCTCCGGCAAGAATTACCGCCTGCATCATTCCCCCATTGCGCGGTCACACCGGATGCGTGCTCGGGCCATTCCTTGCCGACGCGTTTACCAAGTTAATTCTTACTTCTTCGTAACCGCCGCCCGGCCCTTGTAACGAGACTCTCCTCCCCCGGAGGCGGCGTCACGGCCATTAACCATTTTCCGGCCTATCATTTTTTAAGCTGGTGGGGAACCGCTGCGCGGATGAACGCTAATGTTTTTCGATGCTTACCATCGAAGGGAGCTGCGCATAGGACCAGTAAACGACGTCGGACAGCGCGGGTGTGCCCGATGCGCTGCGGACTTCGATGCGGTTGGGGCCGGGCCGCAGACGGATGTTCCAGCGCAAGATGCGCTCCTGAGGAGCGATGGTCGACACCGGCTCGCCGTTCAGAAGCAAAGTGGCAGGGCCGGCGTTGCTATAGGCTTTGACCTCCACATCGGCCTGCGGGCGCTGAATGAATCGGCGGCTGGTAATGTGCAGCATCGGCTTGTCGGACCAGTTCGCCTGGTACCAATAATAAGAATCTTTCGGCGTCTTGCGATCGTAAGTGACCAACCCCTTGTCGTTGATCCCGCGCCGGTCGCCTTCGTGCCGGCCCGCTGACGCGAAATCGAACGCGACCCAGATGAAGTTCGCGAAGATGTACGGCTTGTCGCGCAGCTCGCGCCAGTTTCGCTCATGATATTCGGTCTGATATTGCTCCGGATGCCACGGGGCGGTGGTCACGACGGGTCCGGGCGGATCGGCCTGGTGGATGATGCTGCCGCCGGCGCCATATTCGCTGACCCCGATCGAGCGGTTGGGCAAGAGCTGGTGCGTGGCCTTCGCCCAGCTGTCCATCGTTCGCCCCTGCTTATCGGGATACCAGCCGAAATAGCGGTTGAAGCCGATGATGTCGCTGACCATCGCTTTGGGATGGTCGTCGGCTTGGCAGCAATGGGCGTAAACCGTCGGGCGGCTCGGATCCGCTTCCTTCGCGACGGCCTGCAGGCTTTGCAGAACGCGGGTCACCAGCGGGTCTTCGGAATAGACTTCATTGCCAATGCCCCACATCATGATCGAGGGATGGTTGAAGGTTTGGGCGATCAGCTCGCGCAATTGCTGCGCGGCGTTGGCCCTGAATTCCGCTGTGTCCTGCACTTCGCTGTTGATGCCGATCTCGGTCCATAGCCCGAGCCCGAGGCGGTCGGCTTCCTCATACGACTTCGTCGGATGCTGAAAATGAGCGAGGCGAAGACCCGTCGAGCCCATTTCTCTCAAGATTGCGAAGTCTTCGGCAATCTGGTCGTTCGACACGGCATTACCGATGCCTGGACGGGAGGGATGGTGGAGGTTGGCACCCCGAAGCGGATAGGATTTCCCGTTGAGGATGAAACCTTGCTGCGGATCGACACGGAACGTCCGGATCCCCAGGGGAACCGTCACTTCATCGCCGCCGTCCCCGATCTGGGTTACCACCCGGTAGAGATAGGGATCGCGAACGCCGTCCCACAATCGCGGAGAAGCGACGCGGGTCTGAAGGGTCACGGATCGCACGGTACGCGGCGGGATTGCAAGCGACCGGCTCGCGCGCGCCACCTCGCGACCCGAGGAGTCGATGACCCGGCTCAGCACATTGGCGCGGGTGGCCTTTGCGAGGTCGTTCGCCACGCGAACGTCGATCGCCAGCTTTGCATTGGCCGGACCGATCTCACTGGCGCGGGCATACACTCCGGGTCCCGCATGGTTGTAGAGATCGATGTGCACGGCGTCGGTCTCGATCAGAGAGACTGGCCGATAGAGGCCGCCGAAGATCGTGAAATCGCCGCCCAGCGGCGTGATCACCTTGGTCGGACTATTGTTCACGCGCACCGCGAGCAGATTGCGGCCGGGGACGATTGCGTCGGTGATATCGAAGCGGAAAGCCGCGTGGCCGCCCTCGTGCCGTCCAACCTTCTTCCCGTTCAGAAACACATCGGCTGCCGTGGCCGCGGCATCGAATTGGATCGCCAGGCGACGTCCCGGCTTTGCGGCCGAAATGAGGATTGCACGTCGATACCATGTCGGCCCGCGGTAGTAGCTGCCTTCGTCGCTTTCAGACCCGTTGAAGCTGTGAGGCAGGGTGACCTTGGTCCATTCACTGTCGTCGAAATCGGCCTTTTCCGCTCCGGCGATGTCCTCCTTGATGAAGCGCCAGCCGTCGGTGAGGGCCATAACCTGGCGCGAGGATGACGCCGCGCGGGCCGGGCCGGGGCCCGCCGCCAAGCATGCTGCGAGCAATAGGAAGTAGGTCAGAAACCCAGTCAGTCGCATCGTCTTGCCCTCATAACTGCGGTGCGCGGCGGCTCCGGGCGCGGCAGCGATAGTCTGACTGTTCGTCATTCGACAAGTCGCCACGGGGGAGGACGACATGCTGCGCCACATACTGACTTCGACCGCATTGCCTTGCCCCGCAGCGCCTGCGCTTGGGCAACCTTTGATTGTCGCGTCGCCAGACGGGAGGGTGTCCGCGCGGGTGGCGATCGATGCACAGAACCGGCCGACCTACGCTTTGAGCTTTCGCGGCCGGGACGTGATCGCGCCGTCGCCATTTGGACTCGCGTTCGAACGCTACCAGACGCTGTCTTCCGGCATGGCGGTGCAGGGTAGCAGCAGCCGTTCCGGAGCCGACAGCTACCCGCTCATTGGAAAAGCTTCGTCCGTTCGGGATAGCCCCGACAATTATCGTGTCCAAAGTGGATTTGATTTCGTCCAGTCGGTCCCGTCGGCCTGGGATGAAACGCGGTCAATCTCCGGCGCATTGGGAGAGCATGTGGCGATCGCGCGCCGCAAGGGCCGTGACTGGTATGTCGGCGCGATGACCAACGAGCAGGGACGGAGTGTCGCGATCCCATTGACGTTTCTCGGATCAGGCAAGTGGACGGCGAACAGCTGGCAGGACGGAAGCTCGTCGATGGAAGTGCTTCGTTCGACGGTTCCGGTAGCCGCCGGCGACACGCTTCAGCTGAAGCTTGCCCCCTCGGGCGGAGGCGTGCTCCGGCTTATTCCGTCGCGCTGAGCCGGAGGTCGGCGGCACCGGCCTAGCCCCGATCTGCGGATACCGCGCAAAAAAAGGGGCGGACCGAAGTCCACCCCTCTCTTTCAGGCTAATGCTTTCGCTTAACCGCGCTCTGGTTCGGGCGGCGGCGGCGGCGGCGGTGGCGGCGGAACCGGGCACGCATCAGTTGCCAGGATCACCGAACCGTCGGGGCAGGTCTGCGTCGCCGGAGGCGGCGGCGGCGGCGGCGGCGGGGGCGGAGGCGGCGGCGGCAAGATCACTTCCGCAGCTGCCGGCGCGAACCGGACACCGAGACCGATCAGACCCGTCAAACGCGACGAGTTGGTGCGATAGTTCGCGTAACGACCTTCGGCCTTTACGTAGAACATGTCGCTCAGGTTCTGCTGAACCCCCAAGCCGGCTTCCCAACCGCGGGTGCGGTAATGGTTGTAATAGTCGCCAGCGCCGGTGTTTGTGCCAATCGGATCGTGATTGAAGTATTTACGCTGCTCGTTGATGGTCCAACCGAGCTTGCCGTACACCAACGTGTCCGGGCTGATCAGGGCACCGGCACGGAGGCCGACGCTCCAAGCTTCAAAAGATTTGCGATACGCAACGCCAGGACCGTCGCGTGTGATATTTTCACCACGGGCATTCCAGAAGCTGCCATACGGGCCGACCACAAAGCCGCCGAGATCGAAGTCAGCACCGACCTCGCCACCCCAGCCGACGTGATTGTCGTTGTTGCCTTCCGAGTAGAAGCGGTCGAGTCCGACGTTGACGTCCGCATGAACGTCGCGGAAAGTCTGTGCGCTGGCTTGCTGGCTTGTCACCAGCGCGAGGGCCGTAAGAGCCCCCAGTCTAAGTAAAGTCATGTGCGTATTCCCCTTTCTTAATAATGTCTGCCCGCCGATGTTCGGCGCTCAAGCCAAAAACCTTAATCCGGACCGTGTCAGGTCCCTGCTCGTGACCTTCGAAGTTGCACCGTCACCGATGTCTCAGTTGCACCTCTAACTCAAAACCGCTCAATCAGTTGCGTCAAATCCGCCCAAACAGTGCGAATTTCTTAAACGTGGCAACAGGTGAGACGCCTCTTCGTCAAGTCTGGTTCCCCATATCGGCTTCATTTCCCAACAAATGTTGCGTAAACGCAACATGATGGAAGGCAAGATCCAGATTATCTTTTCTGCCGGTTGTTATTCCATGTCAGCCTTCCCGCCAGCCATCGCTAGACGCGAATTTGCTCACCCTCGCAGCACCCTCGCTGCTTGCTACCACGATATCGTTCCCGTCGACCACCACAATCAGGTCCTCCAAGCCAAAGATACTCACGCGAGGACCGTCGCTATCTACCAAGACGTTTCTGCACCCGATCAATTCGGCCGGACCGCGCACGCTGTTACCGCAGGAGTCCTTTTTACGAACGGCGTGCAGGGATTGCCAGGTGCCGATGTCGGACCAGTCCATTTCGGCGATCACCATCGCGCCCAGGCGAGTGTTCTCCATTACGGCGCAATCCACAGATTCGGACGGAACTTGGCTGAAAGCGGCAGGATCGGGGTGAAAATGATTGCCGTTGATCCGACCACCGAGTGTCGCCAGTCTTGTGAATTCGGCGATCGTGGAACGGTGGGTAGCGAGTTCCTGAAGGTAAAGTTGAGGAGTGAAGGCGAATATCCCGGCGTTCCAGGAATAGTCGCCTGACGCCACGAAGGTGCGGGCCGTTTCTGCATCGGGCTTCTCAACGAACTTGCGGATGCGAAATACTGAGGGACCGAGCGGTGCTCCACGGCGGAGATAACCGAACCCGGTATTCGGAGATTTCGCGGCGACAGCGATGGCTACCAGCCAGCCTTTTCTCGCTAGACGCGCAGCAGTCAACACCGACTCCACAAATGGCCGCTCATCGCTGATATAATGATCGCTCGGGGTGACGAGCATGGTGCAATCCGAAGGCAGGCGCATGGCCGCCAACGCAATTGCGGCCGCAGTGTTCTTCCCCTGCGGCTCGACGATGAGTTGCGAGCCGGGAAAGCCAGCAAGGGTCTCCTGAACGTATGCGAGGTGCCGCTCAAGCGTTATCACAACGGGAGGCGCGAATGGCTCTCCGGTGCATCGGCGCAAGGTCTGTTCGAACAATGTACCGTCGCCGACCAACGGCACGAAGGGCTTCGGCCTGGATGGGCGGCTCCGCGGCCATAATCGTGTGCCGCTCCCTCCGCAGAGGATGACCGGCGTAATTTGAGGCTGTCCCATCGTGTCCTAATCGATACAATCCGTATTGTGCAGGCTGCCTGATTTTCGCCAAGTGCCTAGTACACAACGACGGTCAGCGAGCAACCCTTGCCACTGCGGGGAATGGTCGCGGATACGTTGCACCAGAAGCGCGTTATCCAGACGTTGCCCCAGCGAAGCTTCCCGTTGCAGTAGTTATCGGATGCCCGGAAGTGGATGGTGCTGAGGTGCAACAGACTTGTTGAATTCGACTGATTGCTCCGTTCGGCCATTGATACAGTGCCGCAATCGGGCTCTGACTCGGACCTGTGCTGAAGCAGAGCCGAGGTGACCGTAAATTATCCGTGCTCCAACAACTTCAAGGTGTTCAATGACTGTAGAATCAACGCTCCACGCCGTTCCATCTGCTGACGCGATTCTGCGTCGCGGGACGGAAGTGATCAAGATGGAGGCTGACGCGCTGCACCTCCTTGCCGAGACACTCGATCATTCCTTTATTGAATGTTGCCAAGCGATTTACGCGGCCCGTGGACGGGTCGTGGTGACGGGAATGGGCAAGTCTGGGCACATCGGCCGTAAGTGGGCGGCGACCCTTGCGGCAACCGGCACTCCCGCAATTTATGTGCATCCGGCTGAGGCCGCCCACGGCGATCTCGGCATGCTTGTTCCGGGTGACTTGCTGGTCGTCATTTCCAACTCCGGGAATACCACCGAGTTGCGCGCGTTCCTCCGCTACGCAGCTAGCATCCGTGTTAAGATCATCGGCATAGCCTCACGTCCCGACTCCCTGGTCATTGAAAGCGCGGACATCAAGCTGTGCCTCCCCCAGACACGCGAAGCATGTCCAGCGAACATAGCTCCGACGACGTCGACGACGCTTCAGCTTGCGCTCGGAGACGCGCTGGCGATGGCATTGATGGATATGCGGGGATTCTCACGAGACGGGATGAAGGCTCTCCATCCGGCTGGGTCAATCGGCCTCCGGCTAACTCCGGTGTCGGAGATCATGCATGGCCGGAACCGACTTCCGGTGGTCGATCGGGACGCGCCGATGCGCGACGTCATCATCACCATCACTTCCATGGGGTTCGGGATCGCAGGCGTGATCGACAAGGCAGGCCGATTGGTTGGGGTCATCACGGATGGCGATTTGCGGCGTCATTTCGACGATTTAGGCAGTTCAACTGCTGGCGACGTCATGACCGACGATCCAAAGACAGTCTTTAGCGACGTCATCGCAGAAGAGGCTCTGCACTTCCTGAACCAGAACAAAATCACCTGCGCGTTCGTAATGGAGCGTAAAGCGCCCGTGAATACGGCTGTGCCGGTCGGCATCGTCCACATGCACGATTTCCTGCGCATCGGTCTCGGCTGACCCGATGGCTAAAGCCAGTTTCGCTATTATTATCCCGGCTCGTTATGCTTCCAAGAGATTCCCCGGCAAGCCGTTAGTTTCCCTTAGGGGCACAAGTGGCATCGAAAAATCCTTAATCCAACGCAGCTGGGAATGTGCATCGTCCGTTCCGGGTTGCGCTGGCGTCTGGGTTGCCACGGACGATGACAGGATTGCAGCCGAGGTCGAGCTATTCGGCGGTCAGGTGATTATGACCTCTTCCGATTGCGCGAACGGGACGGAACGCTGCGCCGAAGCTGTATCGAAACTACCGAGCGTTCCTGAGGTGATCGTTAATTTTCAGGGCGACGCACCCCTTTCTCCTGCTTTTGTTGTCGAGAAGCTGGTTGAACGGCTGGAAAATGATCCGGAAGCGGCGATGGCGACCCCAGCGGTGCGCTGTTCGCCCTCGGTTTACCGTCATCTGGCTGCGGATGCTTCGGAGGGACGGGTCGGAGGAACAACAGCGGTGTTCAACCGCAGTTATAGAGCTCATTATTTTTCAAAGCGGATCATTCCTTATCTCCCGGACGAGGTAGCTGGGGGGGACGATGTTCCGGTGCATCTCCACCTGGGCCTCTACGCTTATCGTCCTGAAGCGTTGAAGCGTTACCTGGCGGCTTCAGCTTCAGAACTGGAACTGCTCGAGGGACTTGAGCAACTCCGCTTTCTTGACCTTGGTCTTGCGGTTTCGGTGGTTCAGCTAGACGCTCTAGGCTGGGACTCCATAGAACTTAATAATCCCAGTGACGTCCCCGCCATCGAACGTGTATTGGCGGAGCGTGGCATCCATTAGCTCAAAGCAAGACCGGCTTCCCGGCCAGTTTGCCGAAAATGCCCCCATTGGTCCGGCTTCACAGCGGGACGAAAGCGGCAATCGTGAGTCCACCATCACTCGATCTCGCTCGCGGCAGATTCGGCTGACGATCCTCATCCACGCGGATGCGTTTCGGCTTGACCCAATCGGATACACGCAGGCGATATTTTGGCGCGCGCGAGGCCTGCGACTTCGCTCCCGGAACCGGTTTGCCGCACTCGCAGGGCGTTCGCCGCATGCATACGAACTATGGATTTCGCGCGAAGAGCCCAACGTGCGTTCCCTGCATGCGCGCCAGGGGGCGAGTGCCGGAGCTACGATCCTGCCAGTGATCGATTGTCGCCGCGGTGATTCCGGGCTTGAAGAAACTTTGGCATCCCTGGCCAATGCGGGCGGCGAATTGGACCCGGTCTTGATCGGCGGCGCGACTCGACCGGGGACCATCCGGGTCGATCATCCACAGGAGCTCGAACCGTTTATCCGTGACGAGCGGACATGGTTATGCCCATCGTCACCAGGTGATCGGTTCGCACCGGGCGCAATACGCAATTATGCGACGGCCGCTTCCCAGGCGGGCGGGACGCGGATAATCTATGCCGACGACGATCTAATGCGACCCGATGGCACGCGTTGTGCGCCGCACTTCAAGCCAAGCTGGAATCCCGATCTTTTCGAGAACCACGACTTCGTAACCGGCGCGGCAATCGTTCGCGCGAGTTCCGACGGTCTGATGAAACTACCCGATGCGGATTGGGCAGCGGCCTTGGTCGACCATGGGATCAAGGCGGGCGACCCGCCCAAGCATGTGTCCTTGGTCCTGCACCATCGGTGCAATCGCCCTGCTCCGAGGGTACCCGCGAAGCCTCAAATGGTGCTGCCCGACCGACCACCGTCAGTCACAACCATTATTCCAACGCGCAATGAAGTTGGGCTCCTTCGCAATTGCCTGGCTGGCCTCACGCGGACTGCCTATCCTCGGGTCGATTGCATCGTCATCGACAACGACAGCGACGATCCGGAAGCCTTGGCCTATTTGGAAAAGCTTGAAAGCGCAGGCATCCTGGTGATGCGCCTTCCAGGCCCCTTCAACTTTTCGGCGCTCAATAATGCGGCAGTAGGCCACGCTCGCGGCGAATACCTCTGCTTCCTGAACAACGACGTCGAGATGCTGGATGCAGACTGGCTATCGCTGCTTGTGCGCCAAGCCGTTCGAATGGACGTTGGCGCTGTCGGTGCGCGGCTGCTGTACCCGGACGGTTCCATTCAGCATGCGGGAGTCGTTACGGGGATCGGAGGAGGAGCCGGGCATGCCCATCGCCTTCAGCGGGAAGACGATGAAGGTTATTTCCATCGCGCTCGGCTGCCGCAGCAGGTCAGCGCGGTGACTGCCGCATGTCTCGTGGTTGCAAAAGAGAAATTCCTTGCCGTCGAAGGCTTCGATGAAGAGAAGTTCACGGTGGCGTTCAACGACGTCGATCTCTGCCTGAAGCTCAATGCCAAGGGCTGGCAGTCGTTTTACGAGCCCCGGGCGACTCTGATCCACCATGAGTCCAAATCGAGGGGCCACGATCGACAAGGGGCCAAGCTGGTGCGCTTTGCCGGGGAGCTGGCAGCGCTCAAGCGCAAATGGCGTACCGATCAGGAGCGCGATCCCTTCCATCACCTCCATTTGAGCCCGTTCTGCGAACAGTTTCTAATCGCGGTCTGATCATAGTGAACAAGCTTTCGCTTCCAGGGGTTACGGTCTGCGCGGCCGCATCGGTCAATCTGCCCGCGACGCTGGCCGCGCTTCAAGCATGCCTCGACCAGATCGACTTTGCCGAGTGCCTGCTCTTCACGGATAAGCCGGACCTCTCGGTTCCTCCGCAAGTTCGCGTCGTGCCCATTCCGCGTTTGCGGTCGGCGGCGGACTATTCGGCATTAATTCTTCGGGATCTCGCCGAACATGTCCGCACCGATCACTGCTTAGTCGTGCAATGGGACGGGTTTGTTCTAGATTCAGCCCAGTGGGACCCGTCTTTCCTCGAATTCGATTATATCGGTGCGCGCTGGCCGCAGTTTGACGACGGCCACGATGTCGGAAACGGCGGGTTTTCGCTCCGTAGCCGGAAATTGCTGGAGGCTTGCCGAGACTCCGCCTTTCAGCCGTCGCATCCGGAGGATATTGCCATTGGCAGGCTGAACCGGAGCAGTCTGGAACAGCGGCACAATATCCGCTTCGCATCTGGTGCCGTTGCCGATCTTTTCGCTTTCGAGCGGTCGGTGGGTGCGGGGCCGACCTTTGGCTTTCACGGCATTTTCAACATGATCCCTGCCCTAGGGGCCGACCGCTTCTGGGAAATCTATCGATCGCTGGATGAGCCAGGTTCCGCCTTCGTCGACTATCGGTTGCTCGTTACTCAACTCTCGCACGGCCAGCATGCCTGGCGCCGCCGCCTGAAAATGACTTTCGATTGGTTGAAGGGGGCACGACCGGCCTGACTTGCACCTCAGGCCATCTGTGAAACCTGGGGTGCAGCTTGGGACTGGAGGTAGAGGTCTCGCTCACGGATCCAAAGGTCCGCATAATCACAGTCTTGCCATTCGTCGAACCAGGGACCACCGTTGGTGTAGTGGATCACCCTGGGCGTTTGCTCGGGCTTCGGATACTCGCCTTCGAGGAAGTTCCAGTCGAGATCCAGCGCTCCGATCGCCGTCTCGTCCCTGATCCATTCGAAACGATGAAGGTAAGCCGGGCTGACTGAACTGACCACCGCCGGGGTCAGCGCCTGGACATCGGGATGGTCGCAATTGAACAGCATGAAGGAGGACCAATTCTTCCGCGGGTAGGTCGTCTGTTGCTTGCCATCCATCTTGACCTGATGGACCGGCGTATAATCGTGCTGGACGCAATAGAGGGCTTTGGACGGGTCGAGGCCCCTGAACACTTCCCTGATGTCCGAAGTGTAGAGGAAGTCGCTGTCGCAGAAGAGAGCCCAGCCACCCTGCGCCGCAAGATATGGCGCAAGGAAGCGGGTAAGCGAAAACTCGGTCGAAGAGGTCGCGTCGTGGGGGCGGGTGTAGAGCCCGAGTTCTCGAAGGACGGGCTGCCGCAGGGGAATGACCCGAATATCGTTGTCGGCATGCCGGAGCAGCGAATGGCGGCAGACCTTCCACGCAATGTCCTCACGGCTGTCGTAGCCGACGAATATCTTCGCCGGTTGTGCGTCACCAATCGTCAATTCGAACTCCAAAACAACATGCGCCTGACGGCACCGCGCTCGCATCGGGAATGCCCGTGGATGCTCAGGTTGGCAAGAGACGGTGTGACAAAGATGTTGTCTCAGAGACTTCCAAGCCGCTATAGCGAGGCGGCGCGCGAATGGCAGGAACGGCGATAATAAATTCGATGAATTCGCCGCAGTCGATACCGCAGTGGTAATTCTTGAACGTGGGTCCGGGACTTCAGTCCCCGCGCGAGCGTTAGGGTCGTGTCGGTACGCAGTGCCTAAGACGCTAACTGCGCCGAGTAAGGCGAAGGAGCGCAAGTTCCGTGAATCGGACCCAATCAAAACGTTTTACGACGTGGCGCTGAAGAGGTTTGGCGATAGCTGGCACACGATGGAGCGAATCGACAAGTCATGCCTCGGGCCTGAGGCGCAAGTTCATCGGTGCATCCGTCCGACGACACCGTTGAGTAAACGACCGCCTCGACAGCAGATCGCTGTGACGTCCAGCAAAAATTGGAAGGCATGGTCGGAAATCTTCTGGGGCGAACGACGCTCATTAGAGAGCTCGGTGACGCAGTGACCGAGTTAGGAAACCTTCGGATAGCTGCGCTCGAAGAGGATATCTTGGCCGCGCGCGCCAACGCACGCCGCCAATCTGCATTGATTCACGCCCTTGAGACTGAAGCAAAGGCGGCTGATTACGAACTCAGTGGGGTTCGCGAAGAACTCAAGACAGTGAAGCGCAAATATCGTTCGGTACAGCAAATTCTTGAGCAAGAGCGCGGACGACTCAAGGCTGCGCGCAAAGACCTCGCCAAAGCACAGGCGACCGTGGCTTACTACCGTGGGTCACTCCCTTGGCGCATCTATAGTTCGTCTGCCGGTCTGATGACAGGATTGAAGAAGGCTGGTCAGCGGTTTTTCGATCATCCCCGCAAGCGACAACGTGAGCAGCCTCTGGCGCTGCTGGAACAGTCGACTCTGTTTGATCGTGACTGGTATCTCGAAACCTATCCCGACGTTGCCGCGAGTGGCATAGATCCGGCGGTTCATTATCTTGAGACAGGGTGGCGCGAAGGACGGGACGCCGGTCCGGGATTTTCGACGAGCGCTTACCTCAAAGCCAATTCGGATGTGGCTGCCAACGGCATCAATCCACTTCTGCACTATGTCGAGTATGGTCACTCCGAAGGCCGCGGTGCGCCGGAGCATGCGGCGCCAAGATTTCCAGCAAGGCGCCGGAGGCAGGATTTCGGTCCGGCCGCACCATGCGTCGCCTTTCCCTCGGCTCCGGAGCCTTTCTCGCGCTGGGCACGCTCTGGCAAGATTGACGCCGGAACCCGCGACGTTCTCCAAGTTGGAAATGACGTCGGCTTTTTCCGCGATGAGGCGATCAAGCTAGGAGTTCAGGCGGCGATTGCTGGCCTAAGTGACCTCCGGCAGCCGTCTAGAACCATGCGGTTGGGCGCCTCGGGTCAATCGGGGCCCGCGGCGATGCTCGATGCCTGGTACGTGAATAGCAGCATTCTGCGTACGCGCTGGCAAGCGCAGGGCGGGTCGGTCGTTGTCCGCATACTGCAACACGCCGCCGGCGCGCCTGTCCTGATTGGCGAGGCTTTCGTCAGCGATCGTCTGGACGCAATCGATGCGAAACTGTTCAACCCGTTCTTTCCACTGCTGTTTTTGTTCGCCGATTGCGATGGGGCAATCATCGGCTGGCAGTCGCTCGTCTTCCCATCTCTTTGTCGCGGCGGACTGCACTATCCGGAGCTTGTCTTGCTTGCGCAATTGAGTGGAGTGGAGGGCGGTGTTACCGACCCGTGCCTTCACAGCGAGGAGCTTGCAGGGCGCCTTCAGTTGATGCTTGCGGGGGAGCATGGTCCGCTGATCAGTGCCATCGAGGTCGACTTGACCGAAGCAGATGGTTCCGGGCCGCTTTTCCAGCCGGATTTCCAAAACTGGCTTAGAGAAATAACTGGAGTTGCCGTGACGGCGCACGGTGGCGCGGTTGCCGGCGATCAACGACGGCATCTGGCCACGGCCGTCCAAATATTACCCGAAGAAAGGGCCGGCAACAAAGCTGGGCGCCTCATTCTCGGGTCGGATATGGTCCCGTCGATTTCCGCGCTGGTCGCTGGATGCGGTCCGCTTGAAAACGTTCGCCAAAGCCATGCCATGCCCTTCGCTGCGGCGTCCATGGAGCATTCGCAGCCGGCAACTTTGCTTTTTCTTCCCCGAAGTGAATGGCCCTCGAGCGGCGTTGGTCGTCCGCGTGCGTTCCCACGCCTCGAGTCGGCGAGCTCGACCCTTGACATGCCGGTCGCGGCCATCCGCATGGCGCCAAGTCGGCCGTTGCACGAGGCCGAACTCCTCGTGCCGGTTGCCGCGCCCAAACTGTCGGTTTCGAAGAGTTCCGCCGGGATCAGCTGGCTGCTCTGGCCGAACGACTGGCGCGAGGACGACCTGCTTCAATCGCTCGAGACAATCGCCGCGCAGACGGACGCGGGTCCGTCGAGCATAGTCTTCGTGGGATCCGAACCGGCCGGTGCCGGACGGTTGGCCGAGCAGTTGTTCGTTGGTCGGGTCCGATCCGTTCCGAATGTTGAGGAAGCGCTCCCGGCGATCGACACCCCGCTCGCGGCTTATGTCGGCCCTAATGTCATCCTGCATGACCGGCGTACCGCAGCGCACTTGTCCACCATGCTCGACGAACCGAGGAATGCGACTGCATCGGTGGTGATGGTTACAGTCGAAAAGCGTGGCAAGGGCTGGTTGGTTGCAACTGCGGACGCGGGAACCATCCCAACGCTTTCGGGCAGCGAGCGGACCGTCGCCGAGCAGTCCAAAGACGCGATGCTGTTATGGCGCGCGACGTGGTCGGGGGTGAAGCCGCCACGCGACTTGTGGATGACCCGAGCAAAGTCACTTGCGGTCTGCTTGTCGTCCGACCGCGACGCGGATGCCGGGGGGCTGCACATATGCTCGGCGCTAATTACGGCGAGCTATTCGTCCCCTCCGCAAGGCGGTTCGCCGCCTCTGTCGCCCCCCGCGAACGCACCCCATCGCGCACTCCGCACCGAGTCTTTGGTCGGATGAGGTTCACTGTCCTGATCCCTTCGGAGGCTTACAAGGGCAATGCCGGTGCTCGGATTCGCTATGCGCGACTTTCCGGGGCGCTCAGTGATGCGGGCATTAGCCTTTCACTCGAGGATATTTCACAGTTCGACCCCCGCACTGCCAAATGTGAGGTGCTGATCATCAGCAAGTGTTACGATACACGCGCACTGTTGGCGGCCAAGATCCTGTCAGACCGGGGAGCCCGTGTCGGCGTCGACCTGTTCGATGATTATTTCAGCCAGCGTGCGGACAGTCGGTTGAGCCGATATAGGATGTGGCTGGGGCAGATGCTTACCATCTGCGATTTCGCGATGTGCTCAACGCTTGCGATGGCGAAGGTTATTGAATCCTATCGCCCAGGCCTAGCGGTTCATGTTCTGAACGATCCGGCGCCGGATTTGGATAACGAGCGATTGTTTGCCGTAATGAGTGAAAAGCTGGCCGCCGCGCAAGCTGCCAATCTTGTTCGGCTGGCTTGGTTCGGAGTTGGCGATAATCCGTATTTCCCGGTCGGGCTGAGCGATGTCGCCGCTTTTTCGGATTCAATCTCGCGGCTGCAACGATCGGGCATTGCCGTTGAGCTGACGCTTTTAACCAACGTCCGATCGCTCGATGCCCGCGGGCTTTCCATGGTGTCAACTTTGCCGGTAAGCGCGCGCGTCGCGGAATGGACCGAGGCTGGCGAATCGGAGCTCTTGAGTGAGTGCTTCGCTTGCTTTCTCCCCGTGAATGCACAGGGTTTCAGCGCGGCGAAGTCTCTCAATCGCGCAATGACGGCTCTCGCGGCGGGGTGCCAGGTCATCTCCGTCGGCTACCCACTTTACGCTGCCCTCGACGCTTTCATCTATCGTGAGATCGGCAGCTTCATCGACGATCTGCGACAGGGACGAATGCGCCTCGGGACCGACACGATTTCCGAGTTCGAGGCTGCTGTGGCAGCCGTGGGCTCATCGGCGTCCGAAGCTGCCAAGTTCGCGGAGTTCCTTCGCGAGCTGCCAGATTATTCGGCGGAGATGGGGGCAGCAGCATCCAGTCTATATCTTGTCCATGGTTTCGCCACGAATGGCGCAACACACAAGATGGTTCAGGCCGTAGGCGGTCTTTCGGTCAAAACGCCTTTCTGCCACGATGCCCTTAGTTTCGACGTGATTTTCGAGACCCGGTTTGGCGGTGAGGTTGCTATGCTAGTGTCGGACAAAGCGCTGGCTCTGCTGCTCCCGGGGGTCAAGAGCCAGGCCACTCAATTCGGCAAGATAGGAGAGCGGAATTTTTGGAAGGTTGGCGACAATGCCAGCGATTTCCAAGCCCAGAAAGCTCCCCCCGTGCCCTCGCTTCCCCTTTTGTTGTCGCTGTATCCTTCCGTCATGCAAACGGTCGTGCGCCGGCTCGAGGCAAGTTTTGGCCCCGGTTCAGCGATTTTGTCCGAAACTTCGCCTTTGCCTTTCGAAATCCCTTCGCTGTAATGTTTGAGGAGCGAACTGCAGTCTTCCTGGTTAATCTGGTGCAGGACGTAAACATTCTGCGACCCCTGATCATCATGGCGTCGCGGGACTTTGGATTCCAGGTCCTGATCCTGGTATCGTCCAAGTTTGCGGTGCGCGACATGTTCGGGATCTGGCAGGACGAACTTGAACAACTGGCTGCCCACGCGAAGGCAGAGGTCGAAGTCTTCGAAAGTAACTGGGAAGCGTTTCGGCATCTCCAGGTCGCGGGCGGTGGAATCATCTTCGCGGGGAGCGAGTCGAGTCTTCCTGGCCACTCTGCCACGCATGAAATATTCCTGTACGCACCGGCCACCTTCCTGAAGGTGACGCTTCAGCACGGGTTCGAATGTGTGGGCTTTCGCCATAGCGCCGCGCATGACCTCGCCCATGGCCGCTCCGTGTCTTTCGGAGCAGATTTGCTCTGCTCGTGGCAGCCGCTGGAGCTGCTGACGTCGATGGCCCCCAGCCAACGGTCGAAAGTCCATCTAACGGGCCCGACCGCCGCATTGCAGCCTTTTACCAAGCATTTCGAGGGTGCGGACAAATTGCTGGGCATAGTTTGCGAGAATCTGCACTCTGTCCGGCTCAACACGACCGGCGATCTAAAGAACGAATTCGTGAGCGCGTTTGGCGAGTTTTGCCGGCTTGTGGCTCGCGATCGGGGCGAAGTGGTCCTGCGTCCGCATCCGGGCGGTCAGTACGTGCTCAAGAACAAGCTCGCTGTTCCACCGAACGCCAAGATTGATAATGCTCCGATGTATCGGCTCGACTTGCGTCGCTTCGCTTATGGCATATCAGCGCCGTCGTCGGTCCTTATCGACATGCTACTTGCGGACATTCCAACGGCCGTGTGGCGCGATCAGTTTGGGGGGATCGACACGAATAGTTATGCCGGACTGACGAGCGTGTCGTCGCCGCAGGAGTGGTTCGAGTTCGCTAGGGAAGCGGCAAATCGGCCACAACCATTCGTCGAGCTTCAGCGCCGGTTCCTGGAAAAGCAGGCGATGCCGATCGAACCGAGCGATGTTTTCGCGCGGTTCGCGTCGTTGTTCCAGGCGGCGACCCGCCTGTCGGTTTCGAAGGGCGCTGCGTCCGTTGAGCGCAATCGTTTCCTGTTTATTGCAAACGCCCACCTTCCCACTCTGCAAGTCTGTTTGGAGCAACCACTGGCACCCTTGGTACGAGCGGGGGAGCTGAGCACGGAACTGCTGACCGAGACGCGTCTCGATCAGCAGCGGGCCGTCGACGGTTCGGATGAAAAGGTTGAACTTTGGATCGAACGCAATTTGGACCGATTCGACCCGGACGCACTAGTCTTTAGCCGATACAGCGGCCCGTACTGGCAGCCAATGCTCGCTTGGGCTCAACGCAATCGCGTCCCGGTCATCTATCAAATAGACGACGATCTGCTCGCGGTCCCGCGCTCGCTCGGCGAGCGGAAGTTCGCGTACCACAATGCCCCGCGACGCCTGGCCGCTATGCACGGACTGCTGAAAGGGTCCGACATTGTTTATGCGTCGACTGAAAGGTTACGGCAACGGCTGCTGGGATATTATCCTGAGACGGTCATCGAGACCGGCCCGATCAACGTCTCAGGGCGAGTCATTCGGGGACCCCGGACTGGGTCAGCAAAGGTGGTAGGCTACATGGCCAGCAGTGACCATCTACCCAACTTGCAAATGGTTCTGCCGGCCATCGTACGCTTGCTCGACGCTTATCCGCAGCTATCGTTCGAGCTGTTCGGATCGATCCCGATCCCCGAGGAACTGGCCCGCTTCGGCCGAAGGGTGCAAAAGGTCCCGCCGATTTCCGACTATGACCGGTTCCTGCATCGGCTGAGCAACCGTGGCTGGAACATTGGCATCTGCCCCCTCACACCGACCGAGTTCAACCTAACCAAGTCCAACAACAAGTGGATTGAATATACATCCGTCGGAATTGCCGCTGTGGCGAGTGCTGATATGATTTATGACGAATGCTGCGCCGATGGCTGTGGTATTCTCGCTAGCGGTGAGGAGGAATGGTTTTCTGCTCTTGAGCGCCTAACCACCGACGATAACGAGCGCCTTGCAATGGTCGCCCGCGCTCAGCACAAGCTTGAAACCGTCTATAGCATCGCTCGGCACCGCGAGCAGGTTCTGCACGTAATCCAAATAGGCCAGCAACGCGTCGCCGAGCGCGGGGCGGAAAAGGTCGTAGTTAAGGAAGATCAATGACCATATCCAGCGTCACGGTGGGCGATGGCGTCGTTTTCGCCAACGGTAATCGCTTCGTTCTAATCGGTGGTATGAATGTGATCGAAGATGAGGAGATGGTCTTCAGGGTCGCCGAGCGCTTCGTCGCTGTGACCGGTGAACTTGGCATTCCCTATGTCTTCAAAGCTTCTTTCGACAAAGCCAACCGCTCGTCGATCGCTTCCTTCCGCGGCCCCGGCCTCGATGAGGGGCTGCGCATGCTTGAAGGGGTGAAGCGCCGCTTTGGCGTGCCAATCCTGACGGATATTCATGAGCCGCATCAGGCCGCCGCCGCCGCGGAGGTCGTTGACATCCTGCAGCTTCCGGCTTTCCTTGCGCGGCAGACGGATCTTGTGGTCGCAATGGCGTGCACCGGTGCGGCGATCAACATCAAGAAGCCCCAATTCCTTGCACCTCAGGAGATGGGCCACATCATCACCAAGTTTCAGCAGTGCGGCAATGACCGAGTGATCCTGTGCGAGCGCGGGTCCAGTTTTGGCTATAACAATCTCATTGTAGACATGCTCGGCATGGATTTGATGCGCGAATATGCTCCGGTGGTTTTTGACGCGACACACGCGCTCCAGAAACCCGGCGGTCGGGCGGACAGCGCCGATGGACGACGCCAGCAGGCAGCGGCGTTGGCCCGATCCGGCATGGCGCTTGGAATCGCCGGCCTGTTCCTCGAAGCCCATCCCGATCCGAGCCGGGCCAAGTGCGACGGCCCCTGTGCCTTACCTCTCGACAGCCTGAAACCTTACCTGGAACAGATATTGGCGATCGACGCTTTGGTTAAGTCCTTCCCGCCATTGGTGATTGAATGAGTCTTGGCCGGAAAGTACGGATCACACTGGGCCTCAGCGGTTCGATAGGGAGAGCGAAGGTGGTTCAACCGCGGATAGTCCTGTTCGGTGACAGCCATGTGCATGCAATTCAGGAAGCCGTGCGGCACCGCGTAAATCGGCGCGCTAATGTCCCTGTCGAGGTACGTCGGCTGTTCAAGGAGAAGAACGGCAAGACGCTCGGAGACACGCCATTTGATGGCATATTGGAGGTCGGAGCTTCGCTGTCGTCCAATGATGTTATGGTTTCCGTGATCGGCGGCAATCAGCATGCCGTGTTCAGCACGATCCAGCATCCCCAGCCGTTTGACTTCCTTCTGCCAGGCGATGACCCGGCTGAGTTGATGGAGGGGCAGGCGGTCCTGCCTTACCGCGCCTTGTACGACTATTTTTCGAGCGGGATTCGCGGCGGCGACGCCAAGTCGATCGAGGCCCTTCGCGCTTCAACCCAAGCGCGGATGATTCACCTGGCCGCACCGCCGCCCAAAGGCGACAACAGCTTTATCGAGAACTATCACGACACGCGGTTCGCCGAAGAAAATATTGCGTCTCTTGGTATCTCCCCGCCGACGTTGCGAATGAAGTTCTGGCGTTTGCAGAACCGGATCATTGGCGAGCTTTGCGCTAAGATCGGCATTGAATTGATGATGCCGCCCACAGAGGCAGTCGATGCGGATGGCTTCCTGAAGGCGGAATGCTTCGCAAACGACGCGACCCATGCGAATGACAATTATGGCGAACTGGTGCTTCAGCAACTGGAGCTGGCATTGATCGGACGGTCACGGCCGGTAAAGGTCGCTTAGTGAGCCCTCAGCCCTACCAATCGTTGCCAGACAAGGCCTTCTGGCGACGGACTGTGGCGGGCCCAGCGCCGCACGACGTCGATCCTGTCGGCATCTTCGAGCTTCGGATCGAGCCTCAGACCAAGGTCGCAACGGCTGGCAGTTGCTTCGCGCAGCATATCTCCCGCTATTTGCGCAAATCCGGCTTCAACTATTTCGTCGCCGAGCAGGGCCATCCAATTCTGTCTGCCAAGGCGCGAACCGCAAACAATTACGGCTTGTTCTCGGCGCGTTTTGGCAACGTCTACACAGCGCGTCAGTTGCTGCAAATGTTCGAACGTGCCTACGGACGCTTTTGCCCGGCCGAAGACGTCTGGCACCAAGCCGAGGATGTCGTACTGGACCCTTTCCGGCCGACAACCCAGCCCGGGGGCTTTATTTCCGAGGCGGAGATGCGCCTTGACCGTGCCCAGCATCTGGCGGCGGTGCGCTATATGTTCGAGAAGCTCGACGTGTTCGTGTTCACTTTGGGTCTGACGGAATGCTGGCGGTCACGGTCCGATGGAGCCGTTTTTCCAATCTGTCCCGGGGTGGAGGGCGGTCAGTTCGATGCCGATCAACACGAGTTCTACAATCAGTCGACCGAGGACGTCATCGCGGACCTGACGGCCTTTCGAGATGCGCTGGTCGCGGTCAATCCGGAGGCACAGATTATCTTCACAGTCTCTCCCGTTCCTCTAGTTGCCACGGCCGAGCCAGGTGCGAACGTTCTTTCGGCGACCACATATTCAAAGTCGGTGCTGCGCGTTTCGGCCGAGGCGCTACGCCGGCGGTTCGAGAATGTTCATTATTTCCCATCGTACGAAGTGATCACAGGTGCGTTTAACCGCGGCGCCTATTATGCGGCCGACCTGCGCAACGTGCTTGAGGATGGCGTCGGCCACGTGATGCGGCTATTCATGCAACATGCGACGTCAGCGGAGCCGGCAACGGATGCAGTCGATCCGCACGTCGATCAAACCGCTCCATCGGACCATTTCTCCGCTGCCGAACGACTGGTTGAAGTCGAGTGCGATGAAGTCGCGTTCGACAGGCACTAACGTGCCGTTTCCCACCAGGGATCCTAGGAACTTTCCTTGAACCTTTTTTTCTTGATGAATCGGCAGGACCGGAACCTTGTTCTTGAGGGTGCCGTGGCGTTGGCCAAACATAACCGCAACGGAGAGCCATGGCGTGGGCTTGACCTAATGCCAGGCGCGGCGTTCATGATTCCTGACGTGCGACGTTTCGTCAGTTTCCGCGCGTTCCCCTCAACCTGCGGCTGGATGGTCGAAGCGCCGGACCACTGCTCGGTAAAGGTGTCCTTCCTTCGTCATGACACGCGCGAGGAACTTTCTTCCCGACTTTTTTCGGGCGCGTTCCAGCCGCTGCTTCTGCCGTGGCCGCATGCATTCACCGGGCCACTGGACTTGCGGGTCGAGGTGGTCGGGAACAGCAAGAAGGCAGCCTTCGTCGCTAACCACCGCGCTTTGTCGCGAGAGTGGCTGTTCGCCCAGGCGATCGGCAAAGGCGTGGAAATCGGCCCCGGGCCGCAGCCGCAGATACTTCCGAGCGAAAGTGTCGATGTTTCCTACGTGGAGCAAATGCCGCCGGAAGAGTGGAACCGGCTGTATAATGGCGGAGGTAAATACCCTGTCCGGCCGGAGTTGTGGAGTAACTATATTGTCGGTGAAGCTTCCAATCTTCCGGTTCCCGATCATTCACTAAACTTCATCTTTGGAAGTCACGTTTTCGAGCATCTCGCAAACCCGATCGGCCACCTCAAGCGTTGGCAGCAAAAGCTCGCACCCGGCGGGAAGGTCATTTGCGTGGTTCCGGATCTCGCCGGCACCAAGGACTCAATCCAAGAGCACAGCACGCTGGAGGAGTGGCGCGTTGAGTATGAGGAGGAGTTCTGGCTCCCAACGGAGAGGCATTATGTCCGCCACCTCCGCTTTCCCGCCGAACATGAGATTGTTCGCGAGGCGATGAACCGCAACGAGTCGATCCATGTCCACTACTATGACAATCAGAATTGCCAGTTGCTACTCGATTACGCGGTAAAAGAGCTGGGATATGAAGACTATGTCATGCAGCACACACCTAATCACAAAGACTTTCACTTCGTAATCAGGAAGGCCTGATCCGGCCTGTTGGAACGGAGCTCCATGACGCTCTGCTCAGAGGAATACCCTATGGACGCCTCCCGGTTGCTCCGATATCTGCGGCGCAAAGCCCCCGTTTCCGCCCCTGTGGTAGGAACGGCCAGTGGAGCGTTAGAGGGAATAGTGAAGGTCACCCAAGGAAACCTGAAGAGCAAGTGGCTCGATCTGGATTACGCTCAAATTGACTATCGCGAGAAGGCGATGCGCTTCGCGACGACGGGCAGCGCCAGCGTCAAGAGGGTCAGCAACCTGTTCTCGAAAGAGCCGATCACGCTCGCTTGGATTGATAGCTTCGCCGAGGGCGAGGTGATGTTCGACATCGGGGCGAATGTCGGCATGTACACCATCTATGCCGCGGTCGTGCGTGGGGCCGAGGTCTACTCATTTGAACCTGAGGCACTCAACTACGCTGAGCTCAACAAAAACATCTTTCTAAACGACCTGCATGGTCAAGTGCTGGCTTATTGCGTAGCGCTGAGCGATGTCGACAAGACCGACAAGCTGTTGCTTAGCGATTTCGGCCTCGGCATCTCTTACCATGATTTCGAAGAGAATAGCTGGACCGAGGACAAGGAGTTCGCTCCCGACTGGTCGGTCAGCAAGGATAACCGGCGTCCGCAGGGATGCATTGGCCGCCGCATCGATACTCTGATCGCCGAAGGAATGCCGGCGCCTGCCCACGTCAAGATCGATGTCGACGGGCTCGAGCACCGGGTCATCGCGGGGATGCTTGAGACGCTTCGAATCCCGTCGCTGAAGACCGTGCTGATTGAAATCAATTTCGACAATCCCAAAAACCTTGAACTAATCGATCGGATCAGTGCCATGGGTTGGCGGTTCTCGTGGGATCAATTGCGTCTCCACCGCAGCGTCAAGTTCACCGTTGATGACATTAAGGGCTATCAACAGCGCGGCGAAGGCGGCCTCAACTACATCTTTTACAAGGATGATTTTTACGAGGAATATTTCTCTCGCATGTTCGCCGAGTATACTCCTGGTAACCCGATTGACACGGCATCGCTGCTGGCCGGCGGGTTTCCCGGCCGCTGACTGCCGGGTGCGTCGCACTGAGCGGGCTGCCGGGGCAGGCCCACGTAGCTGTGCTTCCCATCGCTTCGTTATGCGTGATGCAGTTGCCGCATTTCCTCGTGGATCTGCTCGACTCTGATGTTGAAGCGTTTGTCGGAGTCCGCCATGAACTTGGCTTTCATGAACCACATGTAGACCAGCGCGCTTTCACCATAGTAGATTTGGTGTGAAATCAGGCGAGACTCTCCGAGCCACACTTCACCGGGATCGAATGCCACGCGATGGCGGGGCACCCCCGTGTCGCGCCATTTCTGCTGCAGCCCGCCGAGAACCTCACCATTGATGTAATAGAGCATCTTGTTCGGATCTTGGCCGGCGAACCGGCCGAGATCATGGTCCATGTAAAGGAGCCTCATCATCTCCGGGATACGATGGCTGACGTGCCAGATCCGGGGACGTGTATCGAGGTTGGCGAAAACGCGTGCCTGGTGGAAATCGTCGTCGATCGAGTGATCGTCCCAGTGCAGGTTTTCGAACAACGTCCGCGTCAGGCGAAGGCTGGCGACCAGGCGGAAGGGCTCGTAGGATGGAAATGCGAGCCCGAAGATGCTGATCGCCCTCTCGTGCGAATAGCGGAGCGCGTCGCGCGTCCGCTCGAACAGCGCTTTATCGCCGTGACAGATCACATCGAAGAGCGCCTGCTGGACCGGTGTCGGAAAGCGCAAGGTACCATTCCGCTCGATCGGCGGCTCACCTTCTAAGAAATGCGGGGCTTCAAGCTTCTTAAGCTTGTGCCGAAGCGCCGGGTCCGAAACGCCCTCTAACGACTTTTCGATCCGCTCCAGCACTTCGAAATCGAAGTCTAGGCGAAAATCCTTGATGAGAACGAGCCGGCCATCCTCAATGAGGTCGGCCACGCCTCCGCGTGCCTCGATCTCGTCCAGCGTCATCTCCGAGAAATAGTCTTCGACGTCTGGGTGTCGTTCAATCAGAGCCATATCGATCCTGTAAACCCTAGCTATCATTTGCCGCAAAGCTGCCCTGCGGACTATTGCATTTCGCGGACCATTTGTTCCTTGCTCTCGAAAGTTTCTCCGAGCAACTCCTTGTAACGAAAGTAAACTTCATCAAAGTCGTCATGCTCCTCGATGGCGCCGTCCTTGAACAGAAGAAATCTGTGGCAATTGCCCTTGAGATAGCGGTGGCTGTGGGACACGATGAGCATTGCCTTGTCGGCGCGCTTTTCGAAAAGTTCGATCCGGCAACGTTCCCGAAAACGCTCATCCCCAACGGCCATGACCTCATCGATCAGGTAACAGTCAAAATCGATGGTCATCGACACCGCAAATGCCAGTCGCGCGCGCATTCCAGAGGAGTAATTCGCCACCGGCTCGTACAGGTACAAACCTAGCTCGGAAAATTCCTTCACGAAATCCAGGCGCGGTTCAAAATCCACGCCGTAGATGCGGCAAATAAATCGGAGATTGTCCGATCCGGTCAACGCCCCATGAAAACCGCCGGTAAAAGCAAGCGGCCAAGACACCGTCATGCTTCGCTCAACTGTCCCTGAAGTGGGTGATTCCGCTCCGCTGATCACTCGCACGAGGGTCGACTTGCCGGCACCGTTGCGGCCGAGAATTCCGACCCGCTCGCTAGGATTGATGATCACACTGACGTTATCCAGGATACGTCTTGGACCCGCAACAGTCTCATAATCTTTGCAGACGTTCGTGAGGCGGATCATTCTTCACCCGCACTGACACCGACCTGGCGCGCTAAACTCAGTCCGGCGAGGGTCATGACGACATTGAACACAACGACGTACGAAATGTCATAATGAGCGCGGAAGAGCGATCCAAACCATCCTTCCCGGAGATACTCGAGAGCGTTCAGCATCGGCAGCCACAGCACGATCTCGCGGGCCGCAGGCGGAAGAGTATCAGCCAGGTAAGCAACACCAGAAAAGACGATCAGAATATAAGAGAAAGGGGGCCAAAGATTTCCGAGAACCGGAATTTTCTCGGACACCCCGCCAATCATAAGCCCGAGGGCAGCGCCGAACCATCCGAGCAGCATCCAAGCCGACCAAACTTGCAGCACGTCTTCTGGAGCCGGGAGCCAGCCCATGGCGTAAAAGCCGATGCCTAGCGCGACGAAGCCTGTGGTAACGGCCAAGAACTCAAGCAGGATGCGCGCGAAATAGACGTCCTGAATGGTAACTTGGCGGTGGAAGAGGAGTGGCATGTTTGATTTGAGGGCCCCAATGCAACGTCCGGGCATTCCGCGCCACAGGAGCATTGAGGAGTAACCCGTCAGAGCGAAGGCCACGATTGGAATGTTAGATCCGTGAACGGTGCGCGTTGCGACCCAAATTAATGTAACGATGGTCACGAACAACATAGGCTCTAAAAAAAGCCACAAGAACCCAAGATTGTTGCGACCATAGCGCGTCAGCATCTCGCGCAGGACGAGAGCACCGATCACCCGGCGATTGACTTCCCACGGGGACTGGCGAAGCAACTGCCCGCTTGGCGGATAAGGTTCGTTACTGACCATGCTCTTTCACGCCGGCAAGGAGCATGCGCAAAATGCCATAGGCGACGAAAGCCAACGCAAGCGTCGCTAGGATTCCTCGCAAGCGGCGCGGTTCGAGCGGCGCGTCTGGCAGATTGGGTTGCACGATGCGCTCGAGATATGCCTGCTTCTGTCGAGATTCGCGACGTGCTTCTTCAAGCGAGGTTAGCGCCGCGCCCAATTGCTTTTCGGCGAACTGGCTTTGCAGGGTGACCCGTTGGAAGCGCACCGCGCTTGCCGCAAGCGAACCCCGATTGCCGGCAACCTTGCCGAGTTCCCTGTCGATCTCCCCCTGGATCGTCGCGATCTGAGTTCGAAGGACGGGAACACGCGGATTGTCGGGCGTGTAGCGCACCAATTGGGAAAGCTCGCCGCGCGCAGCAATCAACGCATCCTGAAGCTTGGAGATCATCTGCATCTGGATCGCGGCCTGCTTTTCGGGGTCCAAGATACCAGACCGGTTGCGGAGTTCGGCAAGAGCGACGGCGGACGATTGCGCCAAGTTGCGTGCGTTTGCCACTTCATTTTCGGCGTTACGCACCTGATCCAACCGGCCGCGCTGGTTCAGGCGGTTGACTGTCGCTTCCGACAATTGCAGCAGCTGCTCATTGAATTTGCGGGCGTCCTCAGGGTTGTAGGCACGAAAGGTCAGCGTGGTGATCGATGTCGTACTATCGTTCTGTAGCTGCACCTTGCGCTGGAAATATTTGTAGAGATGCTCAAACGACCCGCCCAATCCGAATGGATTGAAGCGGTCGATTAACGAAATATGGGGACGCGTGAAAGCGGTCTTGAGCGCGTCGTTTCGGTTGATTGCCCGCAACGCATCGCGAGAAACGGCATAGGATTGAGCGGCGAATACTTCGTCGCCTGCGTTAGTGAAGCCGGCGGACTGCAGGATGACGCCAAGACCTGAGGCGGCCGGCTTCTCGGGGCTGCGCACAACGAACTTGGATTCCGACACGTAGACGTCAGAGGCGAAAAATCCGAAATAGAAGACTGCCAGTAGCGTCGGCAGGACCACGACGATCAAGAACAGCCCATCCTTGACACGCAACTTCAATGTCGATGTTTTGAACATCTTTTTGGCTGATCCCCGATCTTACGGCTGCGGCTGGCGTGGCGCAAATGAGCGAATTTTTCGGTTAGTGCAATGGTCAGGGCAGCAGTCGCGGCGTCCTTCTACTGCGGTGCTGAACCACCCGTGAATGTTCTTCAAGTGCTGCTGCCAATCGATTTTGGGCGAAGTTGTTCATTATTGAGCAACCGGCGGAAGATCACTAGAGACGTGGAAAATCAATGATCGGAGCAGTCATGGGAAACCTGGGATCGCAAGCCAGGCAGCGAGAGTTCGGGCGTCTTCGACAGCTCGCCGCATGCCTTGTTTTATTATCCCTCGCTGCTTGTTCCTCGCTCGGTGCGAGCGGGCCCAGCAGCAAGGCGATCAGGGGTGCCGCCAACAGCAGCATCGGTACCGCGGACATTAAAGTGATTGACGTCACCGACGCCGTTACGCAGCAAGCGCTGGCAGTCAATCGATCTCCGCTCTTCTCGGAAGCATTCGGCGACGCTCCTGCCATCGGCTCGATCATCGGTCGTGGCGACTCGCTTGAAGTCACGATCTGGGAAGCACCGCCAGCCGTCCTGTTCGGGAGCAACGCCACATTCGGTGCGCGCGATGCCGGTTCTACTTTGACGACGTCCTCCACTACGTCGCAGCGGACCGCGCTGCCTGAAATGATGGTGGACGGCGACGGCCGCATCTCGATTCCATTCGCGGGGTCGGTTCTGGCTGCCGGACGCACGCCTCAGCAGGTGGCCCGAGATATTGTTGGCCGACTGAACGGCAAGGCTCATCAACCGCAAGTGATTGTTCGCCCAGTCCGGAATGCGAATGCCAACGTGACCGTTGTTGGCGAAGTCGCGACGAACGGGCCGGTCCAAATCACTCCGCGCGGAGAGCGCCTGATGGACGCAATCGCTGCAGCCGGCGGAGCCAAGCAACCGCTAGACAAGATAACCGTGCGAATGACGCGTGAGGGCCGCGTTGTCGCCGTGCCGCTCGAGCGCGTCATCATGGATTCGAGCCAGAATATCCGTTTGCAGACGGGTGATGTAGTCTCGGTGCTATATCAGCCCTTTAGCTTCACAGCGCTTGGAGCGACGGGTAGTGCCAGTGCGGAAATCCCCTTCGAGAGCACGGGTATCACCCTTGCCCAATCTCTCGGGCGGATCGGCGGCATGAAGGACGATCGCGCGAACGTCCGCGGCGTATTTATCTTTCGGCTCGAGGATCCAGCAGCGATCGATCCGGGCATTGCCGCAACTGCGCGCCTGACCCCGGGCGGCCGCGTCCCGGTGATCTACCGGGTCGATCTCAGCAATCCCGCGACATTTTTTGTCGCGCAGAATTTCCCGATCCGGAACAAGGACGTCGTCTATGTTTCCAGTGCTCCGCTTACCGATCTGCAGAAATTCGTAAGCATCGTTTCGTCTATGGCATTCACTGTGATCGGTCTTGGTCAGGCAGTTCCCTGACGCCACGTTGCCGCCCGACCACTCGAAGCGAGTGCATGAAGTTCGTTGGTCAGCTCGTGTCGGATCACGGAGGAAGTCGGTTGTGCGATTGATCAATGGTTCCCTTTTGGTGGTACTCTTAGCCAGCACCCAGGGTGTGCTGGTAGCCGGCTGCAGAGCGCAGCAAACCGCTGGGAATGCCGCGGGCCAGATCTTCGCGCCGCCGGAGACTCGCAGCCTGCGGTCCTTCGGGGCGGTAGGAGATGGGCGAAGCGACGACACGGTTGCGCTGGCGCGAGCGCTAGATCAATCGGACAAGCAATGCCTTGACGGCGAGGGAGGAACCTATCGCGTGACCGGCACTTTGCGCGTCGCGCGGAGCCTGTGCCTTCGCAATGCAACCCTCGTCCAAGCGCTCGTTCCAGCAGACACCACACCCTACATCTCGCGCCAATGCCTTGCTACCGAGGATACTGCTGCGGTCATCGACTGCGGCAACCCTGCGATTTCAGTCGGTCAGCAGCAACGTCTTTGGGTTTCGCTGGCAGTCAGGACTTTGTTGATCCGCCCGAATACCGAACGTGAGCGGATCCGGGTCAATCTCGATCATGTAACGGTGCACCGCGGGCCGTACACACATGGCGGCTCCAGAACTGATTCCGCCGGCATCTGGCTGGAGGGCGCGGATCGGGTCGATTTCAACGATGTCAAAATCACTGGTAACGGTAAGGGTTACGGCCTGCTGTTGATGCATTCCCGCAATGTGAGCCTGAAGAACCTTTCGCTCGAGGACATGGTATGGTCACCTTATCGCGGCGATGCGCCGCTAAGGGAGGCGGAGGTCGCCAAAGTGGGCTGGAACAGTGTGCCCATCCAGGAATTCAGAGCGAACGGCGAGGATGGAGTCAAAAGCACGAAATTCTACGGTGTCCGCATCCAGGAGCAGCTCACCTGCGCCTTTCTCGCTAACGTCCAGCACGTAAGGATCGAAAATATTCGGGTGTCCCGCTGCATGGCCCGCTTCGACACCGGCGATATACCGTGGCAGGCGGACGGCCTCGACATCGGTCAATCCTCCTCCGACGTGGTCATTGACGGCGCTCGGATCGATTCCACGTGGGAAGGGATGGACGTGGTCGCCACGGGCAGCGGTATCGACGGGCTCGTCATCAACGACCTTAGCATCACGGATGCATTCGCTTTCGGACTCAAGCTCGGGTACCGGCTCCGAGGAACCCGCATTCGCCGGCTCCGGGTTAGAAATGCGGGTCTCGCAGGGGTGGTTATAGCCGGTCCAGTGAGCGGTACCCGCCTCGCCGAAGCCACGATCTACGAGGTTGGAACTGTGCGAGCCGGTCCCAGAACGCTCATACCTTGGCCCGCTGGAAATCGCGCAGGGATACGCTTGGACGAAGGTTCCAGCGGAACTGAAGATGCTCGGGCGACGCCTCATGATACCCAAATCACGGATGTTGCTGTCGCCAACATCGAGAACCCTAACACCTATGAATATGGTATTCTGAATAGTGGCGGAAGTGCGCTGCAGATCGTGGGCTTTCAGGCCAGAGGCTTCGGCAATGCGCAGTCCCATGCCAATGGTCTGACGCGCTAGAGCGTGTCGCGGAAGCGTCAGCCGTTGAACCTTTCAGCGGACACTCGGGCACCGGCTGCTGCCAGGACGTATCCGCCAGGCAGCCGGTTCCTGATCGACGTATCTCGCCTGATCTGGCGGATATGGAGTGGTCGGCTGCCGACCGGTGTCGACCGGGTATGTCTAGCATATATCGAGCATTTCGGGCCGCGCGCCCTAGCGGTGGTGCAGAGGCGGGGCCATCTGTGGTTGCTTTCTTCGAGGCGCTCCGAGCAACTGTTCGGCCTTCTGCTCAATGGTCATTCGACGTCCCGGCTGGCATTGCTGGCCTTTGTAGTCAAAGCCCTGCCCAGTGCTCGGCGTTCGGTGCCTCGACAAGATATGCTATATTTCAACGTCGGACATACGGGCCTCGACGAGCCGACGCTTCCGGCATGGATCGCTCGCAATCGGGTCCGTGCAATCTACTTCATTCACGACCTCATTCCGCTAACCCACCCTGAATTTTGCCGCCTTGGCGAAGCGGACAGGCATAAGCAGCGCCTCGACAATGTCCTTGCAAGCGCATTTGGCGTGATTGGTAATTCAAAAACCACGATCGAGGATCTTGCTGGGTTTGCCGCAGAGCGCGGCGTGTACATGCCGCCCCGCGTGGCCGCATGGATCAGTGGTCATCAACCGCCGGCCAGGGCAGAGCGTCAATCGCTTCCGAGGCCCTTCTTCCTGACCATCGGAACGATTGAGGGGCGGAAAAACCATCTTCTCCTGCTGAACGTCTGGAACCGCTTGGTCCAAGCCATGGGCGATGCGGCCCCTATCTTGGTGATCATCGGCCAGCGGGGCTGGAAGGCCGAGCCAGTGACGGCACTGCTTGACGATCTCCAGGAGCTGCGAAGTCACGTCTTGGAGTTCGGCAGCTGCGATGACGGAGAACTTGCAAGCTGGATTGCCGGCGCTCGAGCCGTGCTAATGCCGTCACTCGCGGAGGGGTTTGGCTTGCCAGTGATCGAAGCCCTACAGCTCGGAACTCCGGTCATTGTCAGCGACTTGCCGGTCTACCGAGAAATATTGGGCGATATCCCAACCTACCTGCAGCCACTGGACGAGCGCGCTTGGGAACAGGTCATCGTCGAATTCATGGCCGATAGTTTGGAGCGCGACCGGCAGATCGCCGCGATGCGAGGCTATCATCCACCACGTTGGGACGAACACTTCAGGCAGGTGGAGGAGTGGCTTGAAACTTTGCAAGCCAGTTCCGGTTTACGTGACTCGGCTTGAATTGGGAGGGTAGTGGACTAAGCGAGCCGCGAAGCGCGCACCCAAACCGCAAGGACGAACAATGGAATTTCGAAAATTCGACCTCGCAGGACCCCTGGAGATTGTGCCCCGGAAGATCGAGGATGAGCGTGGCTATTTTTCCGAGCTTTTCCGCTCCGATACCTTTGCCCAGCATGCGGGAGCGATCGATTTCGTGCAGGATAATCAGTCGCTAAGCGTGCGGCCTGGAACCATTCGTGGCATCCACTTCCAAAGCGATCCTTTCGCTCAAGGAAAGCTGGTGCGATGTCTGGCAGGAAGCGTGTTTGACGTAGCCATTGATCTCCGCCGCGGTTCGCCAAACTACGGCCGCTGGATCGCCGTTACACTCACCCCCGAGCAAAATAATCAGCTTTGGGTGCCGGTAGGCTTCGGTCACGCCTTCTGCACGCTCGCGCCAAGTTCATTGATTAGCTATCGCGTTACGAATTACTACAGTGCCGAGTGCGACATGGGAGTGGCGTGGGACGATCCTGACATCGCGATCGAGTGGCCCACAATCGCGGATCGGGATACACTTTCGGCTAAGGATCGCAGCCAGCCGAGGCTCGCGCACCTGCCTCAATACTTCAAGTAGAGGGCCGGCTAAGGCGCACCGCGACAGGCGGTACGACCTCGTTGTTGGCTCGGCCATCTAAAGTGCCGCAACCCTTGGCGGTCGGAGGGAAATTGCTTGATCGAAGACATCCAGGACTTGCCGCCTCAGAGTCTCTTTGGAATATTCTCGCCTCAAGCGGTCCTGAGCATTGCTTACCATGCGAATGCAAAGAGCCGGGTCCTCGCAAAGCAACGTGAGCGCATCGTACCAGCCGTTTTTACCACTAATGAGGATACCGCAATCGTCGGCGCAACAATGATCGTAAGCCGCTCCCGCAGTTGCCACCACCGCATACCCTGCCGACGTATATTCAATCCATTTATTATTAGCTTTATACTGATTGAATAGAGTGTTTGCTAATGGCGCTATACCGATATCCCAATCGAGCCTCACCAGCTTGTCGAGAAATGCCTCGTAGGGCCGAACGGGCAGCACCAAAGAAATTCTGTCGCCAAATTCAAGCAATTCTTCGGGAACAGGGATGGTGCCAAACAACTCGAAACGGACTTCCGGTCGTTCCGTGAGAAAACGAACGAGGTCCGGCAAGACCGTATCTAGATCGTGCGCGTGGTCAAATCCCATATAACCGACTGTACGAACCGGCCGTCCAACCGGATGCCCGCGTGTCTCACCAGAGCAATGAGCAGGACCCGTACGCAAATTGTTATTGTAGCCTAATTCTTCTATTCTATTCATGAGTCGCTCTGTCGAACAATATACAATATCAGATCTAGCGAAGAGGGTGGAAACAGATAACAATCTCTGTGGCAAGTTATGTTCGTGGAATTTGATTTCGCCAATTTCTGTCGGCACATTCATCAGATCGTCGTCGACGTGATAAACGACCGGGATGTTTTTTTCGTGCAGCATGGTTACCAAGAAATCGGCCAACGGGCCGCTATATCTGCAAAATACCGCAATATCGGGTTGATGCTCTTCAAGCTGCTCCCGCACCCAGTCCTGACCTTTGTCGAGACTGGACTCCGGACCCATCGCCTTCCTTATTTGTCCTTCAACGATGACCAACGGGTCCATTAGACCGCTCTCAAAGAGCGGCGCGAGCGGAGTCAAAAAGCAGATTTCCAGCGTGGGGATTTTGCCATTGGCGACGAACAATATGCGCTTGCTTTCGGATCGAGGTCTGGCGCCGGTACCACCCCCGCACGCGGAACGAATAAGGTCGAGGTAATTGCGACGCACCGTTGCGGGATCCACCAAAATACCGCTGGCCTTGATGAAATCCTTCTGCATTTCGACAAAACTTGAAGGATCTTCAATTGCGGCATCCGCAAATGCGATCCACTCCCGAAGCGTACTGACTCTTGTCAGTCCGCGGTAACTATCAGCGTCGATGATGCCGTCCGCATCTTGCCAGACAGCAGTCGGAATACCAGCCAGGACCATATCGATGAGCACAGAGGAAGGGGCAGATATCCCATAGGCATAATTGGCCAAGTCGACGCGATAGATCGGGTCGTTCTGCAGAACCATGTTTTCAGGCAAATGCACCTCATTGCGGACCACATATTGCCCGCCTGGATGCGGCCGCAAAGCGACGGCACGACCCTTGTGACCCATCACCTGGGCGAAGGCTAAAAAGGTTTCCATGTAGCTTTGCTTGAAATCACCACCCGCATTCATGCGCGCCGAATGAAGATTCTCACATATCAGGCCGGTGGACCCCCGCGGCGACGGGCTTTCGGGACTGGGAGACTGAACAGGAATCAAGGCAGAAGGGCCGGTCACGACAATCTTACTGACGTCGGTTCGTGACGTGTGGGCCTGCCCGTCTGGTCCGGTCCAGCCACACAATATATCGGCAGCAAAGCGGACCGAGTCGCCGAAGGCGATCGTTTGCTCGCGGCTTTGATGGAATCCCGGGCATTCGAAGCCGTGTTGGAGGGTAACGCGCGTAAACCGGCTGGGTGCGCCGCGGAACAGGTCATGGGTGACGCGATGCGGATTGAGACTGGACTCGCTTGCCGCAAAAATCACGCCGTGGCGCTTTTGGAGAGTTTCAAAAGCGCCCAAGCTCGTGGCGAAAGTTTGTAATGAAGCGCCCGTTCCCGACTTCAAAGTTTCCAATTCGGTCATCCAACGGCCGGTCTGATCTCGTTCGACGAAATTGTCTGAAGTCAACAGTATGAGAGAGTAGGACGTTTCCTCATTAACTAAGTTCGCAATTGGCCAAAGAATATTGACGTCCTGTAAAAGATTAAAAATCAATACGACGCAGGGCTTATCTAGATACATGGAGACACGTCCGTTGATTGAGATCACGTATGATGTTTTCGACAGGATCGATCTCAGCTTCAACAATGCTTAGATTTTCAAAAATCGCATTGAAAAATTGGCGAGTCAGTTTCATGACTTGTGTATTTATTGCCGCATCAGCGCATCCTGCGCGTTTGATTAAATTACAAATGGTTTCAAGCGGATAGGCAAAATTATGTGAGGCTAGAGGGACTTCCCAGGACGGACCCTTGCCCAGCGCACGATCCGCCCATACCGCCTCAACTCGTAATTGTTCTGGCAGTTGTTCCAGACCAGCTTGGGACACTCGCAGTCTGAGTGTTGTATCCGCGCCGCAAAATCCGAGATGCGCATCGCACGGCATTCCGGAAGGCAATAGTGGTGAAGCCAACGATAGCCATTTCAGGCGCTGGGCAAAGTTATTGATCGACGAAGTGGACTTTGCTCCATGCAGAACCGCGTATTGCTGATCTCCGACGGCAGCGTCAGGAGAGGAGTCAATCTTTGCTTCGAGAAACTTCACGAGGTTAAGCGCTTGTGTTGCCGGAGCGGCTTGTCGACCGATCCAGTCAGAAAACACCTCGATATTTTGATTCGAGAGTTTGAGTTGCGCGTTTTCCAAGTCTTCGATCAGGCAAGACCCATCACAATATACATATTCTTCAAGGTCTTGGTAAAGCGGGTAGCCAGCCGTCAACACTTGAGTGCCCCCAACAAGTGCCGACACGCCGCGATTTAGTGACTTCGCTATGCTAAATGGCTGATAGTTTACCGGCAAAAAGCTGACGAGGCTGCGGGAGAACGCTTCCTCCTCCCGTTTTTTGCTCCACTCAGCTACCACAAAAGGGATTGGGATACGCCGCAGACGTTCGAGTACTTGCCCGTCGATGCCTTCCTTATTTGTGAGAATCGTTAGGGTAGCTTTGTAGCTGTTATCCTGAAATGGTAGCAATGCTTCCGCGAATGCAGACAAATCGTGAAGCCCGACAGGAAAACTTGGGTTTTCGGCTATACCGAACCACAAAATCTGAATGTAGCGCTCTCGCTTGGCTTTTCGGATTTTTACGTCAAGTTCGTGCGCCAGGCGTTGAGGATCGAATTCCTCATGGGGATCGCCCAAAACATACCCGGTGCCGTCGCCGAAAACGGCCTCACCTACTTCGAGCATTCTCGCAGTTGAGCATAGGAAGAAGCTCGTCTCTCTTGCCATGGACTGAAGCCATAAGCGTTGAGTTGCAAAGCGAGAGTCGACCTCCTGGCTGAAGTAATCGTCGTACAAGTCGATGCCAACGACGATTCCGGCGCGCTTTGCGGCGGTTGCTAGGACCACAGCCCGCGCATCCTGACACTTGCTAAGAACGTAGATGCGGCTGTCTTCAACCGAGAGGTCAGGAACGTCGCCGATCGGTACGATATCAAGGGTCCAGCCGAGCTGAGCGAGTGCGGCGCTGATCCGCTTATAGCGAATGCGAACGCCCGCCGTCTGCAGGTACTGTTCCGACGGAACAATGACGGTAATTTTCACGTCAGTAATCTTCCACCGCGATGAACCGTCTGGGTATGGTTGCGAGCCAAGACGCTTCGACGTCGCCGTGGGAGGTTTCGTCGCAATCGGAGATTGAAATCAATGAGGATGCGATGTTCATCTTGCCCTTGGCGAACATCGCAATACCGAGCGTCATGTCGGGATGCTGCAGATCAGCCTCCAAGCCATCCACACCGTTGACTTCCGAAGGCCAGAGCTCCCGCTTGATCAGCAAGCAGCCCAACGGGTTGGCGAGCACGGGGTACAGTGGAGGTAGCGCCAGATCCCTCACATCTGGACGCTTAAGCACTTGCGGAGAGCGCCCGTTGCTCACCGCGACCCAGCCGGCACGTGCTTTGTATTTCTCAACGCCGTTCTTGTTGCTCAACACACTAACGACATGGCAACCTGCGGTGCCGGTTTCGTCAAGCTCGCACAAGGCCGTTAGGACACTAAGTGTTCGAGGATCGTGTAAGACCTTTTGATCGTCGACGATCAGGAGTCGATCGTGCGTTGCCTGTGCTACCGCCGCATGCAGGAGAGAAAACGGGGTTCCGTCTCGGATTTCGGTTCGCACCAATGTCACCCGCTGGTCGGTGTCGAACGGTAGCAGCACGGAGTCAGGAACGTCGGGCACGTTGCCGATCAGTAAGCACTCCAGCGCACCAACCGACCGCTGATGGGCAAGAGACGCCAAAAGTCGCGGCAGCCCGTCAAGGCTTCCGGTACACCTAACGATCGCGGAAATAGGCGCATTCTCGATGGGGGTAAAATTGGGAAATGCGGAAGCAAGATTACCCGCGACAGGAAATGGGACGCGAACATCAAAGGTGGCGGTGCTGAAGCTGATGCACACAACTGTAGCGCTGGCTTCTGAAGAGTCGCCAGGCACCAGCGGCGGCTCGAATGCTTGCTCCAGCAAGCTTTCATTGCCGCAGTCGATTATGGGGTGATCAACAGCGCGCAACGGTCGCCGCGTAAGCTCATCGACAACAATTGTGCGCACGGCGCTCGCGTCGGCCAGATCCGCTTCTCGGGCGAGCAACACTTGTAGACTGGGGATCGAGTTGGCGCCGATCAACAGGGTACGGCCGGCCAATCGGCCCTCAGTCTTCAATAACGCAAAATCTTGCATCTGTTTTGAAAGAACGAACAAACCGGGGTCGTCGCTGACCGGTGCCACCTTCGCCGTGACTCTGATTCCAAATTGCCGGTACAGCCAATCGCGAAAAGACACCGAAAAAATTGGTTCAGTCCCATTGGCATTTTTCAGTGCGACCGAAACGTCACAAATAGCGGGTGGCGCGGATTTATCGGCGAACGCGACGAGCAATTTGGATGCGTAAAATTCGTGCGCTTCCGAGCCAGTCGCCGAACTCATGTGATTGATCAGTTCTCCGTGATGAATGCCGCCCCTCAACAGCGTTGGGAAAGGCACCAGTGCGGAGTCAATCAAGCGGCCTTCATGATCGCTGAAAACCAACAGGATGGCGGTAAAGCGGCTCGCTAGACTTATGTCGAAAACAATGGACCCTTGGGCGACCAGCGCCTGCTCAGTCCGCAGCGACACGTTGCCGTCATGACCGGATTGACAACATCGGACCACCAAAGGCTCACCACCGTCGATGGACAGGCGGATCCGAACCGTGAAGTCGCTCGGTAGCCAGGCGTCTTCAATCCTTAGCCGGTTGTCGCAGAGCATACTGCGAACCGCCATCCTGGCGTCGCAATCGGGGGCAACCGGACTTGCGAAGTTCAAAGCATCAAACCACGACAGCGCCGCGCCTGAATCAGATTCAGCGGACGGATTTTCAACGGCCACCGCGACACTGCCGACCGTCAGAGTGTTGGTGTCGGTGAAAGTCGATGACCTTAGCCAATCCGACGCGCCGGTCGCGAGCGCCGAGAAAGAGTCGAGCAACGGAGCGCGATCGTCCTGGAGCGGTCCGATCGTCGGGCCATTCAATACTTCGATCTTGGTATCCGCCTCCCGATCAAGCGCAATGTCGGTCACGGTTACATCGGCGAGATGGGCTTTCGCTGCTTCTGATTCTCGTGGTCCGACCTGGTGGTCGTGGACCGAGCACTCGACTGGCGCAGGTGGTGGAAGACTCTTCGGCTTTCCTTCCGGAGTATGAGCTCGACCTTCGTCCTTTCCACATTGAAGGAAGTGGACCAGGGGGTTTAGACCGGCGGCGGCGACATCGGGATACTTTCGTAGGTACTCCCGCCCGTTGAACGCTGCACTCGGCGCGCGTCCCTCATGCCCGCCGTGTGTGATGTAATGTGCCAGCAGTTCGTCTGGATTGCCCTGCAGATCCGGATAGCGCTCGAGATAATAATTCGCGTCGAACAGCCCACTATTTCTGACGAGATTGACGCTGTCCTGCAGGTCTCGTCGGCGGGATCCGGGAATGAGGCTGCGCAACATTTGTTTGATGGCGCTCGGCTCCTTCCCGGGTGTCAAAGGGGAGGGAGTTCCCGCTTCTTCGTCGCGCTCAAGTTGGCTTCGACGGTCCTCCTCAGCCTTCTTCTTCAACCGCTTCACTGCACGGGCGAGCTCCCTGATCCGGTTGTCCCGCTCTTCAATTCTTAAGTCCCTATCGTCTCGGGTCGCGGTGAGGGCAGTTTGTAATTTGTCCCGTTCGCTCTTGAGATTTTCGCGCTCGCCCGTGAGCTTATCACGCTCGCCCGCAAGTTTGTTGCGCTCGACCTTCAACTTATCTGCCTGGTCCTTAGCTTTATGAAGCTCGTTCTTTGATTTCTGCTGGACATCTTCTGCCCGCTTCTGAATTTCATCCCGTTCCTCTTTGAGGCGGGCCAGCTCTTCACTTGCCGCTTCAAACCGACCTCTGACAATCAGCAGCGACGCGTTGATTCTTTGAACCTGCTCCAATCTCGTTTCGGTCTTCAGGCGCTGGTCTCGCTCAAGAGCCAAAAGCTGCTGAAACTGGGACTCCCGCAGAGCAGACGCTTGCATGTCTTTTTCATAACGCCCGGCAAGTTCGGATTTTTGCTCATTTAAGCGGGCGGCCAGCTTTACCTGTTGCTTTTTCTCCAAAGCAACCTCGGCATTCTTCGAAGTAAGATGGCCCTTCGCTTCGCAAAGCTCGGCTACTATCTGATCTCGCTCCGCGCCTAAATCTACCAGTTCACGCGTCAAAGTCTCACGGCGTGCTGAGATCGCAGTTGACAACCCATCCATAGCGTTTGTGATGACCTCGACAGGCACCGAAGGGCCGGCCTCGTCCCGGGGAATCAATGGAGCCCCAAATTCTACGGCAAAGGCGGACACTTTTTTTTGAACAGCCAACAAATCACTTTTCAGTTGTTCAATTTCAGCATCATTAGTCGAGCGTATAGCCTGCAACTTATGTACAGACGCCGCCTTCTCATATGAAATGAGCAGCGGGGCGAGCAGCGGCTGAACCGCCTCGTCAAATCTCGCTGCGATAGCGTCCAACTTCATTTGGTCGGACGCGGACTCCTCATGATCTGCCCAGTGCTTGAGGATCGCGTAAGCTTGGGTTGCCCAGGAACCCACGTCATCACATAGATGCACACTGGGTGCTTCCCAATGATGTCGTTCTGCATCGGACAAGAAGTCCGTTATGCGCTCAACCCGTTCGGTCGCAGCTGCTGGCCAACGAATATCGAAGGTGCCCGAAATGGTTTGCGCGATGGCCTGCCAGTCGGCGAGTAACGCATCGTAGGTTAGATGGACACGCGCTCTCGAGCGGCTATCCTTCTCCGAGCCGAGCACATAGCGTAACCACAGCAACTTGCCGAGCGGGCGGTCGATCCCGTTGCGCTTGAGTAATGACCCGGCCACTTCGTCGGGACTTCGGACCATGTTGACGATCGCCGGATTTACCGCCGCCTTTTCCAGCACCGAGAGCCAGAAAGGGACGAGCTTGCAGACGCGTGGGTCCTTGATTACAAATAGAGGAGAGCGGCCGAACTCGTTTTCCAACCGGATCAGCGCCTCGCGCTGGAACTGCTCAAATCGAGCGCTTTCATACCACTGGTCGGGCATCGGTTCGGGACTGCGCCAAGTAATCCCCGCGGAACTGAAAATTTCGTCGTTCAATCGGACAATGGGTTCGGATTCCCAATGCCCCCGAGCATTGCTGGTGAGGTTGGCGGCGCTGCCGCTCAGGAGAGTTGCGGGTAAATCGGCTCCGAGCAAAGAGAGGACACGGGTGAGCGCCGAGGTTCCGCTTCGGTGCATGCCAAGGACCAGCAAGCCGACCCGACTAATCGCCTTCGGATTCTTTGAGGGCCTCGCTCGCGAGTGAGTCTGGCGGCTGTTCATTCCCTCTTGGGCCCTCATCTGACTGTTAGTTCCTGGACGCCCGAAGTTATCGCCTAGCCGCTCAGCTTTGTCATTAACTGCCTCGGTTTGGACAGCAAGAGAGCATTTGTTAAATCCGCTGGCAGCGGAAGGGCTCAAAATCATTGAAGAGCCGTCCGGAGGAGCTATTTCGATGTCTTGTCCGGAACCTAATCCGTGATCGAATATTCCCCCGCAAATGTTGCAAGAAATGGGCCTTTGCAATGAAGGGATGCGATCGATCCAGTTTCGATGCCGCAAGGTCAGTCAAAAGAATGATCATCGCCACCATGATTGGCGTGCTCTTGCCGGGCGGCGCGGGATTAGCTTAAGCGGCGCCTGCTGGCGGTTCGCCCCGACGCAATTCCAAATAGGTCGAGTACGGAAAAATGACCAAGGTTGCACTTATAACGGGGATCACCGGTCAGGACGGCTCGTATCTGGCAGAATTTTTGTTGGATAAAGGCTACGAAGTGCACGGGATCAAGCGCCGTGCTTCCTCGTTCAACACGCAGCGAATAGACCACCTCTATGAGGATCCGCACAGCAATCACCAAAGTCTGAAACTGCACTATGGCGATCTGACCGACAGTTCGAACCTGACCCGTGTTCTGGCGGAAGTACGGCCTGATGAGGTTTATAACCTCGGTGCCCAGTCTCATGTAGCGGTGAGCTTCGAAGCGCCCGAATATACTGCGGATGTGGACGCACTTGGCGCGCTGCGAATTCTAGAGGCGATCCGCTTTCTCGGGTTGGACAAGACGACACGCTATTACCAGGCTTCGACTTCGGAGCTCTACGGGTTGGTTCAGGAGACGCCGCAGCGCGAGACCACGCCGTTTCATCCTCGCAGCCCTTATGCTGTTGCCAAGCTTTACGCGTACTGGATTTGCGTGAACTATCGTGAGGCGTACGGAATGTATGCCTGCAACGGGATTTTGTTCAACCACGAAAGCCCGCGCCGCGGAGAGACTTTCGTGACCCGCAAGATCACCAGGGGCCTCAGTAACATCGCTCAAGGGTTGGAGCCATGCCTTTACATGGGTAATATCGATGCGCTTCGAGACTGGGGGCATGCCAAAGATTATGTCCGTATGCAGTGGATGATGCTTCAGCAGCCAATTGCTGAGGATTTCGTCATTGCCACTGGCGTGCAGCATTCGGTGCGCGACTTCATTTTGTGGTCGGCGGCCGAACTAGGGATCACTTTGGAGTTTTCAGGGCACGGCGTGGACAAAGTCGCTCTCGTTGCTGCAGTTGCAGGTGAGAAGTCTCCAGCGGTCAAACCTGGCGATATCATCGTCCGTGTCGACCCGCGTTATTTTCGTCCCGCGGAAGTGGAAACACTGCTGGGCGATCCAAGCAAGGCCAAAGCGAAACTGGGCTGGGTACCCGAGATCACTGCCCACGAGATGTGCGCCGAGATGGTCGCCGAAGACTTGAAGATCGCCCAACGATACGCGCTTCTTAAGACGCACGGCATGGACGTGCCAGTCGCCTTAGAAAGGTGATCCAGTGACGAAGATTTACGTCGCAGGTCATCAAGGTATGGTGGGGGGAGCCATCCTTCGCCGGCTTCAATCCCGCCAGGCGGGCGGTGAGGCGCTCGAGCTTCTGACCCGAAGCCATGGCGAACTGGACCTGATCGATCAGGCAGCGGTCGAGCGGTTCATGCAGGCCGAACGTCCCGACGCTGTTATCCTTGCAGCTGCGAAGGTGGGCGGAATCCACGCCAACAGCACCTTTCCGGCCGATTTTATTTATGAAAACCTGATGATCGAGTGCAACGTCATTCATCAGGCCTTCGCCGCCGGAGTGAAGAAGCTTCTGCTATTGGGCTCGTCCTGCATCTACCCCAAGGACGCCCCACAGCCGATGGCAGAAGATGCGCTGCTGACCGGCCCACTTGAGCCAACGAACGAACCCTATGCCATCGCCAAGATCGCCGGCATCAAGCTCTGCGAGAGCTACAACCGACAGCATGGCGTCGACTTTCGTAGTGTGATGCCTACCAACCTTTACGGACCCGGCGACAATTTTCACCCCGAGAATAGCCATGTCCTGCCCGCGCTCATCCGACGCTTTCACGAGGCGGCGGTCGAGGAACACCCGGAGGTCGTGATCTGGGGCACCGGCGCCCCGCGGCGAGAGTTTCTGCACGTGGACGACATGGCGGCGGCGTCCCTGTTCGTCATGGATTTGGCCAAAGCTGACTACGATGCGAATACGCGGCCCATGCTGAGCCACGTCAACGTGGGCTGTGGGACGGACATTTCGATTTTGGAGCTGGCTCAGTTGGCGGCGAAAATCGTGGGATTCAAGGGTAACATCGTCACGGACCCGACCAAGCCCGATGGGACCCCGCGCAAGCTAATGGATGTCTCCCGGCTCAGCAACATCGGCTGGCAGGCCCAGATCGGGCTGGAAACGGGAATAGCCGAGACGTATCAATGGTTTTTGAACAATACGGCGACGTTGCGGCGCTGACGCTCGCGCCGCTTCGCGATCAAGGGTAGAGGTGCCGGCGCGATCACGTCTTCCAAAGCCAAAAGAGATTCAGAGCAATGCATCACCTCGTCATAACCACGATTAATGCACCGACACCGGCCGTTATCGAGCTCGCTTCCGGCGCCACGAAAAACGGCTGGCATTTGGTGGTTATCGGGGATCGCAAAAGTCCTCCCTCATTCGAATTGGAAGGGGCGGATTATTACGATCTGGAACGGCAATTCGCGACAGGCTTCAAATTCGCCGAAGCGGTCCCGACGGGGCACTACGCGCGAAAGAATGTCGGCTATCTTTTAGCTATCGCCAACGGAGCCGAGACGATCGTCGAAACGGACGACGACAATCGTCCGCTGGCGAACTTTTGGGATGAACGCCCGCTTAGGCAGCACGCTCCGACACTCCATCAACCGGGCTGGGTGAATATCTATCGTTATTTTACCGACCGACCGATTTGGCCCCGAGGCCTTCCGCTTGACGAAATACAGAAGCCGGTTTTGCCTAAAAACTCGCTTGCCAGCGATTTTACCGAATGCCCGGTCCATCAAGGGCTGGCGAACGGAGATCCGGATGTCGACGCGATTTACAGGCTGGCTATGACGCTTCCGGTAGATTTCGACGATCGTGGTCCAATCGTCACGCGCGGTGAAGCGTGGTGCCCATTCAATAGTCAAAACACTCGGTGGTTTCCCGAGGCATATCCTCTACTTTATCTGCCGTTTCATTGTTCTTTTCGAATGACGGACATTTGGCGGAGCTTCGTGGTCCAGCGCATACTTTATGGAAACGGCAAAGGCATCTTATTCCATGATGCCTCCGTGTACCAAGATCGAAATGAGCACAACTTGATGCGAGACTTCGGGGACGAAGTCGTTGGCTATCAAAATAATCGTGAAATTCGGCAGAGATTGTTGGATCTTGAGCTCGGAGATCGACCGGAGACCATGGCTAGCGATCTCGAATTGTGCTATGAGCTGCTCATAAGCATGGAGCTCGTGGGGGCTGACGAGCGCGGACTACTAAAGGCGTGGCTTCATGACTACGACACGATTGTGAGCCAAGCCTAGGTCATGCCCCTTCGTGTATTTATCGACGATGACCCTCAAACCCGGAAAGTTCATCCTCATTATCTCACTCTTTTATTTGAGAAAATGGGTAACGGTCTTCTGAATCGTCTTCCGCCGGGCGCGGAAGACGGAATGTTTTACCCCTTGCATCTTGGCAGTCCGTACCGGCTAAGCCCCGACAACAGCTCCAAGGGAAATGCCAGCGGGATATTTATCTACGACTTCCTTCAGAAAGATGCTTGGAGGAAGATAGAGGAAAGGGGAGGGTATCTCCTGATCGATCATATCGTTGAAGCCTTTTTTGGGCGTCAAGACATGGTTCGGCGGTTCCACGAAGGAATGGAAATTGCCGGCTTAAAGCCGGATCGGGTGGTGCTCCTTAACGGAAACCTTTTGTCAAAAAAGCGTTACGATTTGCTTGCTGACGACTTGGGCATCTCCGAACGGGCTCACGTGATCCCCTACAATGGGTGCTTCTGGCTCATCAATGCTCATAACCGGGCCGCTGGTCATGATTTCGCTCGCCTGGAAGCCCGCGCGCAGCGCGCCAGGGACATGATTGGGCGCGAGAGGGCAAAAACGTTTGTGACGTTCAACGGCAAGGGCCGGCCGCATCGCACTTACGTCATCCTTCGGATGATAGCCGACGGCTATAAGTCACAAGGTTTCATCTCACTTCTTGGTCACGAAGCTGCTGACAGTCCATCCGAAGATCAAATTGCGGCGCAGATCGGACGCTTCCCGGATGCCGAGCGCCTTATGCCGCATATACGGGATTTTCTTGGGAGCCTGCCGCTTACAATCGACATATCGCGGGCCGGCGCTCGGGAGGGGCTCAAGTTCAAGTTACTGTTGCCCTGGGCCTCCCCAAATCCGGATATATATGATCAAACCTATTTCAGCGTGGTTCTCGACACTAGTTTCAACGATGTTGGAACAGAATTTCACACGCCTATTGCTTTTAAGTCGTTTATGAATTTGTCGCCCTTTGTATATTTTGGAAATTACAGGGCATTAAAAGGCCTTAGAAGCATCGGGTTTAAAACTTTTGCGCCATTCATAAATGAGAACTACGACGATATCGAGGATGATAACCTTCGCATGGCGGAGACATATCGGGAATTCGAACGACTGGCATCGCTGGGCCATCGAGAATTAAATAGCGGTCTAATGGACCTCTGGCCTGCATTAGAGCACAATTATTCGCTAATTCACCTGCACTCCACGCAAGCTTTTGTCGACGACTGGAATAATCGAGTCACGAACCTTTTGCCAGGAGCGTCCAGACTTAATCCAATCTGATCCGAGATGATGATATCACTGTGAGACCCAGGCTTACGAAGTGCGCCTTTCCAAAGACACCGCACGTTCGGCGCGGCCTTCCTTTTCGTTGCAATAGATTTGCGAATGGCTAAGCGGGTCCCTTCGATGCGCAGACTTAAAACGCAGGAATAGAATGGCAATTGTTAGTTGGACTGCACGGACTCGCGTGCAGTCACCGCTCGTCGATCTACCGCGATATTTTTCACTAAAGGGCGCTTAAAAATGCGCGTAATCGTGACCGGCGGAGCCGGATTCATCGGATCGGCGCTGGTGAGGCACCTCGTGCTCGTCAAGGGCGATGAGGTGCTGAATGTCGACGCGCTGACCTATGCGGGGAACCTCGCTTCGCTGCGCGACGTCGACGGCAAGGCGAACTATCGCTTTCTGCAGGCCGACATCCGCGACCGGGCCGCGATGGAACTGGCAGTCTCGGAGTTCAGGCCGGATAGAATCATGCACTTGGCGGCCGAAAGTCATGTCGACCGGTCGATCACCGGCGCGGCCGATTTCGTTCAGACTAATGTCGTCGGCACGTTCACTTTGCTGGAGACTGCGCGCGGCTACTGGGCTGGTCTGATAGGCGCTCAGAAGGAAGCGTTCCGATTCCTGCACGTATCCACCGATGAGGTCTATGGATCGCTGGGGGACAAAGGGCTGTTCACTGAGGAAACGCCTTACGATCCGAGTTCTCCTTACTCCGCATCGAAGGCGTCGTCGGACCACCTTGTGAAAGCCTGGCACCGCACTTACGGATTACCGGTCGTCGTATCGAACTGCTCGAACAATTACGGGCCGTACCACTTCCCTGAAAAGCTCATTCCGCTGACGATCCTCAACGCCTTGGCCGGTGAGCGTCTGCCGGTGTACGGCAAGGGCGAGAATGTCCGGGACTGGCTCTATGTCGAAGACCATGCCCGCGCTCTCGACATGATCGCAGACCGGGGCCGGGTCGGCGAAACTTACAACGTCGGTGGGCGCAATGAACGGCGCAACATCGATGTCGTGCATCGCATTTGCGCGGTCCTTGACCAGCTCGCACCTGCGGATCGGCCGCGTACGGAATTGATCCACTTTGTACCCGACCGGCCCGGACATGATGCCCGCTATGCGATCGACGCGAGCAAACTCGAAAGCGAGATCGGCTGGCGCGCGAAAGAGGATTTTGAGAGCGGCATCGCGAAGACCGTTGGGTGGTACCTCGATAATGCATGGTGGTGGCAGCCGCTGCGCGACCGTTATTCCGGGCAGCGGCTGGGTTTGCTCCAGTCTGCGCAGGGCTAAGGGAGTCCACCGCTGAGGATATTGATCACTGGTCGCAGAGGGCAAGTGGCCCGCTCATTGATCGAGCGTGGGGCAGCGCTGGGCCACGAAATGGTTGCCTTGGGGCGTCCAGAACTCGATCTGGCCGGCGACCAAGCCGCGATTTCGGCCGCTGCACTGGCCGTGGATGCCGATGCAATCGTCTCTGCCGCCGCCTACACTGCGGTCGATCGAGCAGAGGAGGACCACGAAAGTGCCTTTGCCGTGAACGCGGCCGGACCGGCAGCGATCGCTCACGCGGCCCGGCGGATGGGGCTTCCGCTCGTTCATCTTTCCACCGATTATGTTTTCGATGGCTCCAAGCCATCGCCATATGTCGAGACCGACGAAGCCGGTCCAACGGGCGTCTATGGAGCGTCGAAGCTGGCGGGGGAGCGAGCCGTTTTGGAGGCTCATGACAATGTCACCGTCCTGCGCACCGCCTGGGTCTACAGTCCGTTCGGCGACAATTTCGTGAAGACTATGCTGCGGTTGGCAACCGATCGCCCGGCCGTCCGAGTCGTCGCCGACCAGTATGGCAACCCGACGAACGCACTGGATATTGCTGACGGCGTCCTTGCGGTCGCGAGCAACTTGATTGCCGGCACCCGTGCCGACCAGCGCGGTATTTTTCACATGACGGGGTCAGGCCAGGCCAGTTGGGCGCAGTTTGCGGAGGCAATCTTCACCGTGTCCGCTGCCCGGGGCGGGCCCAGCGCCGAGGTTCAATCGATCCCGACCAGCCTTTACCCCACTGCGGCGGTCCGGCCAGCGAACTCTCGGCTCGATTGTGGCAAGCTTGCACAGTTTCATGGCGTGAGGCTGCCGGATTGGCGGCTTTCGCTGCCCCCTGTGGTCGGGCGGCTGCTGGAAGAACTCAAAGCATGAAGAAAGTGCATCAATGAAGGGAATTATCCTCGCAGGAGGAAGCGGATCGCGCCTGTTTCCGATGACTCTTGCTGTGTCGAAGCAACTGATGCCGGTCTATGACAAGCCGATGATCTATTACCCGCTGAGTGCATTGATGCTCACGGGGATCCGCGAGGTCCTGATCATCACCACGCCGCACGACGCGCCGGAATTCCAGCATTTGCTTGGCGATGGTTCACAATGGGGCATGGCCCTGTCCTACGCGGTGCAGCCGGAACCCAAGGGGCTAGCGCAGGCATTTACCATCGGTGCGCAGTTCGTGGCGGGCGGCCCGTCCTGCCTGGTGCTCGGTGACAATATCTTTTTCGGGCACGGCCTGTCCGAGGTGCTAGTCGATGCCCGGCACCGACTGTCGGGTGCGACGGTGTTCGCGTACCGGGTCGCAGACCCAGAGCGGTACGGCGTGGTGACATTCGACGACAGTATGCGCGCCCTGAGCATTGAGGAAAAACCGACCCGACCCGCGTCCAGCTGGGCGGTGACCGGATTATATTTCTATGATGAGCAGGTCGTTGACATTGCCGCCAACATCAGGCCGTCCGCCCGTGGCGAGTTTGAGATTACCGACGTGAACCGAGTCTACCTCGATCGTGGCCAGTTGAACGTCGAAGTCCTCGGTCGTGGCTATGCGTGGCTGGATACCGGCACTCCGGACAGTCTGCTCGAGGCAGCTGAGTTCGTTGCAACGCTGGAACGGCGCCAGGGCATGAAAATCGCGTGTCCCGAGGAAATCGCGTGGCGCAACGGTTTCATAGATGATGCCGGATTGCACCGGGCGATGTCGCGGTTAGGCAAGAGCGAATATGCGAGCTATCTTGCGCAGCTGATGCAATAGGCTCGTGTTGCAACGCCCGGCTCGCCCGCTGCCCGGTTGCAAAGGCACGCTTGGCAAGGGCAGGGTGATCAGGTGTCGATGATCGCGCCCGAGCCTTTCGCATTTCTAAAGGTTCCTCCTTTTCCAGGATCTCGACGCATCGCGCTCTCGGAACGTACCTCACACGGACCACCTGCGTCTCAGGCGGAAGTGGATCGCGTGTTGCGCGCGCTGTCCGAGGCTCGGGTGGGCGGTACCTTTTGGGGCGCGCAGCCGAACCTCCCAACTGCGCCTTACTCTCTGGTGCGCGTGCGTAGTCCTGAGCTGCGCTCGCAGCTCCTTGTTGAATTTCCTGAGGGTCAACAGGTACTGAGCTGGGTGGAGTCCAGGTCGGGCCAGGCCGATTCCAGACGGCCCAACACGCATTCGGTGTCGGGCCTTTGTGACCCTTGGCACTTGCTTGCGGGCGCCAGCGAAGCAGTCGTTGATGCGGACCATGAATTGGCGCTGATCGCGGCTATCTGCGGAGTTCCCGTACGCTGCGTCGGCGAAGGCATGTTCAACAACCTCGGGCAGTCGACGCTTAATGCGCTCCATGACGCAGTAAGAGTGACGTGCCTCGATGGCGTTCGTTACCTTAACCCGTTCACCGGGACCGGGACCGCTGTGGAGGACGCAATTGCGGTCTGTAGTTTTTGGCGGCACCTCATTGATGGCAATCGCGAGATTGCCGCAGCTTTCGGGTTCGCGCAGTGGAAACGGTCTGCAGTCGCCCCCTTGCTATGGTCGGGATCGAAGGTCCGTTTCAGGGCGCGCGCAACAAGCCTACGTCCAGGAGAGCGGGTCGCTGTCTGGCGCTCGCGTATTTCCGACGGCACATTGTCGGAACTTGCTGCCAAGCAAGCACATCTCATCGAAGTTGAGGATGGGTTCGTGCGTTCCGCAGGCCTTGGGGCTGACTGCATCCCCCCCCTGTCGATCGTGGTCGATCCGCTTGGGGTGCATTTCAATCCCGCCAAGCCCAGTCAGCTCGAGGTGTTGCTTGAGGAAGGCGAATTCTCTGAGGACGTCGTCGCTCGGGCCCGCCGCCTGAGAGAATTGATCGTCTCGTCGGGCGTTAGCAAATATGGCGCTCAACGGAGCAGTGCCTCCCGAAGCGTCGATGGTTTGAGACATCTGCTTGTGACAGGCCAAGTCGAGGACGACCGCTCGGTCTTGGAGGGCGGCGGCGAGGTAAAGAATAATTTGACGTTACTGCAACGTGCTCGTGCCGCCGCACCCAACGCACACATTCTCTACAAACCGCATCCGGATGTCGAAGCCGGTCATCGGATCGGCGCCATTCCCGACAAAACTGTCTTGGCGATTGCGGATGAGATCGTTCGCAACGACGGCATTTCCGATCTGATCGACATGGTCGACGAAGTGCATGTCAACACATCCCTGGCGGGCTTCGAGGCGTTGATGCGCGGAAAAGCCGTGACGACCCATGGTGTTCCATTCTATGCGGGCTGGGGACTGACGCGCGATTTGGGTCCTGTGCCTGACCGCCGCACCAGGCGGCGAACATTGGATGAACTTGTAGCTGCCGTCTTGCTTATCTATCCGCGCTATCTAGATCCTGAGACCGGTCTCCCATGCCCACCAGAAATTCTTATTCAGCGACTATCGCAGACTTCCTCGCACCGAAAGGGGTCGATCGTGCACCTGCGCAGGCTGCAGGGACGATTGAAGCGCCTGCTGGCGACCTTCCGGTGGCGGTGACTAAGGCGGACGCGAAGTCGGCATTCGCTTTTCTTCAGGGGCCGCCCGGACCCTTGTTCCGTCGGCTCGGCGAAGCCATGACCGCAAAGGGAACGGCGGTCCACCGGATCAATCTGAGTGGAGGCGACCGGCTCGACTGGCCGGAAGGCGCGACGGATTTTCGCGGTCGTTTCTCCGAATGGCCGGTGTTCTTCGACAAGTTCCTGATCGAACATCAAATCACCGACCTTTTGCTGTTCGGGGATTGCCGTCCTCATCATGTTTCGGCGCATGGGATAGCCGCTTCCCGGGGCGTTAGAATTCACGTCCTGGAAGAAGGCTACCTTCGCCCCCACTGGATGACTCTCGAACGCGATGGGGTCAACGCCAGGTCGACTTTGCCGCGCGACAAAGACTGGTTTGTTGAGGAAGCCAGACGCCTCCCGCGCGAGTGCAACACGCCGCGGGTCACATCGAGTTTCCGGCGCCGGGCACATGATTCCTATTGGTATTATCATCATGTACTCGTCGGTCGGCTAAAATATTGGCATTACCGGTCGCACCGCTCGACGCCGATCTTGCTGGAAGGCCTCGGATGGCTGTGGAAGTTCGTACGCCGGCGGGCGCGACAGGCGGCGGCGGACCGCGTCATCGCCGAGCTTGAAGGCAAGTCTTATTTTCTTCTGCCCCTACAGCTGTCCGATGACTATCAGATCAAGGCGCACTCCTCCTTTCCCGAAATGCAAAGTGCGGCGCGATATGTGATCGAAAGCTTTGCGATTCACGCGCCTCCGAACGAGCATCTGCTCCTGAAAGCCCATCCACTCGACTCGAGCTTGTTCAACTGGCCTGCGTTCGTTCGTCGTGAAGCGCGCCGTCCCCGGTTGCAGGGGCGGCTGCATTTCGTCGATGGTGGGGATCTGGACGAAATGGCTCAGCGCACGCGCGGGATGGTTTGCGTAAACAGCACTTCCGCGACACTTGCGCTCGCACATGGGCGTGCAGTGTGCACGATCGGCGAAGCAATTTACGATATGCCCGGGCTGACCCATCAGGGACATCTTGACACTTTCTGGGCAAATCCGACTCGGCCGGAGCCCGGCGTCTTTTCGGCTTTCCGCCGCGTGCTGGTCGATCGCTGCCTGATCCGCGGGGGCCTTGCCAGCGAGTCCGCGGTGCGAATCTTGATTCGTTCAATGCTTGAGCGGCTGGAGCGCTGACGTCAGGCTAGCGGGGCGTAAGTCGCCTCGGTTCTTTTTTGGGGGTTCAATTGCTGAAGATCACATCCGCGAGAGTCGTCGTCACCTGCCCGGGCCGGAATTTCGTGACTTTGGTCATCGAGACGTCGGACGGTGTTCGCGGCGTTGGCGATGCGACTCTCAACGGGCGCGAACTGTCGGTGGCCAGCTATCTCACGGACCATGTGATCCCCTGCCTGATCGGACGCGATGCACAGCGGATCGAGGATATCTGGCAATTCCTTTACCGGGGCGCTTACTGGCGTCGTGGGCCCGTTACGATGTCGGCAATTGCAGCCGTCGATATGGCATTGTGGGACATCAAGGGGAAAGTTGCCGGGTTACCGCTTTACCAATTGCTTGGCGGCGCTTCGCGTGAAGGGGTGATGGTTTATGGCCACGCCAACGGAACCACGGTCGAAGATACGATCGAGCGCGCACGCGAATATCAATCGCTCGGGTACAAGGCGATCCGTCTGCAGTGCGGCGTTCCGAGCATGGCCTCCACTTATGGCGTGTCGAAGGACAAATTCTTCTACGAGCCCGCCGATGCCGATTTGCCGAGCGAAAACGTCTGGTCGACGTCCAAATATATGCGCGTCGTCCCGGAGTTGTTCGCGGCGGGTCGCGAAGCGCTCGGTTGGGACGTTCACTTGCTCCACGACGTTCACCATCGCCTGACGCCTATCGAGGCCGGGCGGCTGGGCAAGGACCTCGAGCCCTATCGCCCCTTCTGGCTGGAGGATGCAGTCGTTGCGGACAATCAGGACAGCTTCCGGCTGATCCGCCAGCACACAACCACCCCGCTCGCCG
>JBDSZD010000094.1:0-2952 GCA_039925325.1 Sphingomicrobium sp. | reverse complement strand
GTGTGATGCGCTACCAGGCTGCGCTACGCCCCGACCAGTTGACGCTTCGGAACGTCCGGTGGACATCCTAAGAAGCGAGACGGGCATCTAGTCAGCCCGGCCCACCAACGCAAGGGAAGCGGAGTCGCAGTGGCGCGAAGACAGAGAAAATCGCAAAAGCTGCGCCGCTACCTGCGGCTGGCGCTTCTCGCGATAGCCGCAGTCCCTTTGCTGTATTTGACTGCGGCCCTGATCGGGGCAGCGATTCCCGTCAACCGCAGCTGGACCGAGCCGGAGCAGGGCACAACCATCTATCTCGCATCCAACGGAATTCATGCCGACATCATCATGCCGGTTAATGCGCAGGAACTCGACTGGGCGGGCCTGCTGCCACGAAGCGATGTCGCAACGCCGCCGGCCGGGGCGCAATGGATCGCCTTCGGAGCGGGCGAGCGTGTCGTCTATCTCGAAACGCCGCGCTGGCGCGACCTGCGGGCGGCGACAGCGTTTCGGGCGCTGACCCGCGGCGAGCGCATCCTGCATGTCGAATGGGTCACGAGCCCGAGCTATGCGGTGCGCGAAATCCGCCTTCGCCCGGAAGAATATCGGCGGCTGTGGTCGTCTGTCCGCGCGAGCTTCCGCAATGCGAACCCCAAGCGGATCGATCATCGCGGATACGGCGACCGCGATGCATTCTACGAAGGCATCGGTCACGCCAGCGCCTTCGACACCTGCAACCATTGGGTGGCCACCCAATTGCGCACCGCAGGCGTCCGCACCAGTATCTGGTCCCCGTTCGCGCAGGGCCTGCTGCGGCGATATCGTCCTTCGAGACACCGCTTCGACAGACTCAGCGGCTCCTCAGGATGAGCGGACCAATGAGTTCCAAACCGCTCATCCTGAGGAGGGACTGAGTAAGCGAAGCGCATCGAAGGCCCGTACGAAGGACGCAGCTACAGCACATACCGGCTCAAATCCCGGTTGCCCGCGATCCCGCTGAGCCGCTGCTCGACGAAGGCGGCATCGACGGTCAGGGTCTCGCCCTTGCGGTCCTCGGCCTCGAAGCTGACTTCCTCGAGCAGCTTTTCCATCACCGTCTGGAGCCGTCGCGCGCCGATATTCTCGAGCGATTCGTTCACATCGGCAGCGATTCGGGCCAGCGCGGCAATGCCTTCGGGCACGAATTCGATCCGCACGCCCTCGGTCCCGAGCAGCGCCTGATATTGCTCGGTCAGGCTGGCGCGGGTCGAGGATAGGATGTGAATGAAATCCTCCTGGGTCAAAGCGTTGAGCTCAACCCGGATCGGCAAGCGGCCCTGCAGTTCGGGCAACAAATCCGCGGGCTTGGCGATGTGAAACGCGCCGCTGGCGATGAACAAGATATGGTCGGTCTTGAGCGGCCCATATTTGGTCGCCACGGTCGTGCCTTCGATCAGCGGCAGCAAATCGCGCTGGACGCCTTCGCGGCTGATCGATCCTCCGCGAACGTCGCTGACCGCAATCTTGTCGATTTCGTCGAGAAACACGATCCCGTTGGCTTCGGCGTCCGCGAGGGCCACCCGGTTGACGTCTTCCGGATCGAGCCGCTTGTCGGCTTCCTCCTCGGTGAGGCGGGCGAACGCTTCCGGGACGCCGAGCTTACGGCGCTTGCGCGGGGTGCCGCCACCAAGCTTCCCCATCATCGACTTCAGGTCGAACACTTGCGCGCCCATGCCGGGAATTTCGAACGGCATCGCCGGCGCTTCGTCGACTTCGATCTCGACCTCGGCCTGATTGAGGCTGCCATCGCGGAAGCGCTGGCGGAAGCTGGCGCGCGTCGCTTCGCTCGCCTCCTTGCCGGTCAGCGCATCGAGCAACCGCTCCATCGCGGCTTCCTCCGCGGCAGCCTTAACCGCGCTCCGCCGCCGCTCGCGCTCCAGCCGCACCGCTTCCTCGACCAAGTCTCGCGCAATCTGCTCGACGTCGCGGCCGACGTAGCCGACCTCGGTGAATTTGGTCGCCTCGACCTTCACAAACGGCGCGTCCGCAAGCTTCGCCAGCCGCCGGCTGATCTCCGTCTTGCCGCACCCCGTGGGCCCAATCATCAATATGTTCTTGGGGGTCACTTCCTCGCGCAGCTCGGGCGACAATTGCTGCCGCCGCCAGCGATTGCGCAGCGCCACGGCAACCGCGCGCTTGGCATCGTTCTGCCCGACGATATGCTCGTCGAGCGCGGCGACGATCGCCTTGGGCGTCAAAGCGTCGTTCATTCGCCGATGCTTTCGATGGTCAGCCGATCATTGGTGAACACGCAGACTTCGGCCGCGATTGCCATTGCGCGGCGGGCCAATATCTCGGGGTCTGCCTCATATTCGTCGAGCGCCCGCGCCGCGGCGAGCGCATAATTGCCACCCGAACCGATCGCGGCGATCCCGCCTTCGGGCTCGAGCACATCGCCGTTGCCGGTCAGGATCAGCATGACCTCGGCATCCGCGACAATCATCATCGCCTCGAGGTTGCGGAGATATTTGTCGGTGCGCCAATCCTTTGCCAGCTCGACCGCCGCGCGCATCAACTGGCCGCGATATTGCTCGAGCTTACGTTCCAGTCGCTCGAACAGAGTGAAGGCATCGGCGGTCGCGCCGGCGAAACCGCCGATGACCTTGCCCTCTTCGCCCAGCCGGCGAACCTTTTTCGCGTTCGGCTTGATGATCGTATTGCCCAGACTGACCTGGCCGTCGCCCGCGATGACGGTGCGCCCGCCCTTCTTGACCCCAAGGATCGTGGTGCCGTGCCAACTTTCCAATTCCCGCTCCTTCAAGCGGGATTTGGGGAGTCGTCGCGGCGCGCGCAAGCTCATCACCGCCGAACCGCAGCGCTTTAGCGGACGTGCTTTCGCAGGAAGGCCACGGAATCAGGAAGCGCTGGACTCGATTTGCGGAACAGTGGCGACAGGCTCTTGATCGGGTCGATGTGGCTCTTGCCCGGATAGAG
>JBDSZD010000093.1:0-24109 GCA_039925325.1 Sphingomicrobium sp. | reverse complement strand
CCCTAATGGCGCTTGGCCTCGGGTCGAACATGATCGTCCGTGACGGCGGCGTTCCGGGAGTTACCGTGCGCCTCGGCAAACCGTTCGCCAAGATCGAGCGGCTCGACCCGACCACCCTGCGCTGCGGGGGCGGGGCAAGCGGCATTCTCGTTTCCTCCACAGCCCGCGACGCGGGCATCGCGGGTCTCGAATTCCTGCGCGGTATCCCCGGCACGGTCGGCGGCTTCGTCCGAATGAATGGCGGCGCTTACGGCCGCGAGGTCAAGGACATCCTCGTCTCGGCAAAGCTAGTGCTTCGCGACGGCACCGTCGAGGAATGGCCGCTTGAAAAGCTCGGCTATACTTATCGCCATAGCGAATTGCCCGATGGAGCCGTGTGCGTCGAAGCAACGTTGCGCGGAGTGCCGGGCGACCCGGCGGGGATCGGCGCGGAAATGGACCGCATTGCCCGCGCCCGCGAGGAATCGCAGCCCCTTCGCAGCCGCACCGGTGGATCGACCTTCAAGAACCCGCTGCCGAATAAAGCGTGGGAAGTGATCGACGCGGCGGGGTGCCGGGGGTTGCGCATCGGCGACGCGCAAGTGTCGGAAAAGCATTGCAATTTCCTGCTCAACCTCGGTAGCGCGACCAGCGCCGACATCGAAGCGCTCGGCGAGGAAGTCCGGTCCCGCGTGAAGGCGCACAGCGGCATCGCGCTTGAATGGGAAATCCAGCGGATCGGCACTGAATGAACAAGGACCTCCACGTCGTAGTCCTGATGGGCGGCTGGTCGAGCGAGCGGGACGTGTCGCTGACCAGTGGGCGGGGGGTTGCGTTTGCGCTGCGCGAGCGGGGCTGGGCCAACGTGAGCGAGCTCGACATGGACCGCGACGTCGCCGCTCGCCTTGCCGAACTGAAGCCCGACGTGGTGTTCAACGCGCTGCACGGTACCCCGGGCGAGGATGGCACCGTGCAAGGTCTGCTCGAGCTGATGGGCATTCCTTACACCCACAGCGGCGTAACCACCTCCGCCATTGCCATCGACAAGGAGCTGACCAAGGCGGTGCTGGTCCCACACGGAGTGCGCATGCCGGTCGGGACTATGGTCCGCAGCGAGAGTCTGTACACGGCGGACCCCCTGCCGCGCCCTTATGTGCTCAAGCCGGTCAACGAGGGCTCGTCGGTCGGCGTCGCGATCGTCACGGAGAGCGGAAATACCGGCAACCCGATCGGTCGCGAGGCTCCGGGACCCTGGCACGAGTTCGCGGAGCTGCTGGCCGAACCCTTCATCCGCGGGCGCGAATTGACCGTGGCGGTGCTTGGCGACGAGGCGTTGGCGGTTACCGAGCTGAAGCCAAAGACCGGTTTTTACGATTACGATGCAAAATATACGGATGGCATGACGCTGCACGTCTGCCCCGCCGAAGTGCCCGACGAGGTCGCCCATTCGATGATGGACATGGCGCTTAAGGCCCACCGGCTCCTTGGTTGTCGCGGTGCGTCGCGTTCCGACTTCCGTTGGGACGACGAGCAGGGCGAAGCGGGCGTCTATCTGCTCGAGGTCAACACGCAACCGGGCATGACTCCGCTCAGCCTCGTCCCCGAACAGGCCAAATATCGCGGGATCAGCTACGGCGAACTGGTCGAGCGGTTGATCGAACAGGCGCTGGTGGGTCCGAGCACATGAGCGCGGCCCACGTTCGACGGTCAGGATCGGGTCGCGCCAAGCCGCGCAAGGCTCCGCAGGTCAAAGTCCCACGGCGGATCGCCAAGAAGCTGCCGGTTGATCAGGCGCGCGCAAACACATTGGCTGGCGCGGCCTTTCTGTTGTTCCTCATCGCCATTGGAGGCGCGGCGCTGATCGCGCTCGACGTTCCGTCGAAAGCCGCGACGTCCGCGGGCGCCGCGATGGGCCGGGCCGGGTTTGCAGTCAGCGGATACCAGATCGTCGGCATCACCAATATGAAGCGGGAGTTGGTCGATTCGGCCGTTTCCGGCGAATTGCACCGGGCCGCGGAGCAGGGCGGCACCACCAAGCCTGCGCAATTGCTGGTCGATCTCGGAGCGATCCGGAATCGCCTGCTGCAATATGGCTGGGTCAAGGATGCGCGTGTATCGCGGAGGCTTCCTGATACCCTGGTGGTCGATATCGTCGAGCGCAAGCCGGCAGCGCTTTGGCAGGACAGTCAGCAGCTCGCGCTCATCGACGCTGAGGGCGTCGTGCTGGATCGCGTTCCGATCACGCAAATGCCGGATCTGCCGTTGCTGATCGGTGCGGGCGCCAACGCAAAGACACGTAATCTGAATGGCCTCATGTCCTCGGTACCGACACTCAAGCCGCAGCTGGCGTCGGCCACCTGGGTCGCCGGTCGGCGTTGGGATCTGAGCTTCCAGACCGGGGAGACGGTGGCGCTGCCCGAGGGCGAAGGCGCGGCCAAGCTCGCCCTCGCCAAGTTCGCCAATATGGACAAGTCCACCGGACTGCTGGGCCGCGGGTTGGTTCGGTTCGACCTCCGCCTACCCGGGAAAATGACCGTGCGTCTGCCAGCTGTTCCGCAGCAAACTGCCGCCGTCTCGCCGCAGGACAGCTAGCGCGCCATGGCTCAGCAGGACGGACAAAGGATCATTGCGGCACTCGACATCGGCTCGTCCAAGGTCAGTGCGCTGATCGTCACGCCCGATGCAGACGGACGCCTGCGCGTGCTCGGTACCGGCCAGCGCGAAAGCCGCGGTGTCAAGCGCGGCTACATCACCGACCTTGCCGCGAGCGAGCTTGCCGTGCGCGAAGCAGTCGAGCTCGCCGAGCGCATGTCGGCGGTGACAGTCGACGAGGTGTGGGCCAGCTTCGGCGCCAGCGGCCTCGTAAGCGACGTCGCCAACGTCGAAGTTGAGCTTGGTGGCCATCAGGTTGAACAAGGCGACATCGACGAATTGCTCGCGCGTGGCCGGGGCGCGATCGACGCTAACGGTCAGATGGTGCTCCACGCGCATCCAGCGCTCTATACGATCGACCGGGCGCAGGGCGTGCAGCAGCCGATCGGCCTGTTCGCGCACCGGCTCGGGGTCGATATCCACGTCATCGCCGCCGATCCGGCCCCGCTGCGCAACATGGATTTTGTAATCCGCTCGGCACATCTTGGCGTGAAGGCGATCGTCGCCTCACCAATCGCTGCAGCACTCGCTTGCCTCAGCGAGGAAGAGCGGGAGCTTGGTGTGGCGCTGGTCGAACTTGGCGCTGAGATCACCAATGTCTCCGTGCACTTTAACGGCATGCTGGTCGGCCTGCGCGCGATCAATATCGGCGCGCGAGACATCACCGACGACATCGCCTGCGCCTTCGGAGTTCAGCGGCGCGACGCCGAGCGGCTGAAATGTTTCTACGGCTCGGCAATGACCAGTCCGCGCGACAATCATGAGATGATCGACGCCGCGCAGATGGGTGCGGAAGCGGGTGCGGAGCCGACGCGGATCACGCGCGCGCAGCTGATGATGGTGATCCGGCAGCGGGTCGAGGAACTCACGAATGAGATTGAGGCGGCATTGAAGGCGCTCGGGTTCACCGGGCCGGTCGGGCGGCAAGTGGTGCTGACCGGGGGCGGCGCGGAACTCAAGAATATCGCCGATTATATGCAGGGTGTGCTCGGTCGCGCGGTGCGGGTGGGGCGGCCCAAGACGATGATGGGGCTGCCCGACGCGCACAGCGGTCCTGCGTTCTCAACGCTGGTCGGACTTGCGCTGCTGGCCGGTTCGGGCGCCGGGGACATCCGCGATATCGCCGGTTCGCCCATTTCGCAGCGGAAACAGGCCAAAGGCGTGATGGGCCGTCTGGTCGAGGCGATGAAGGGCGGCTTTTAAAGCCCACTGGTCCTTTCCCGAAATCGCGTTTAGAACTTTCCTGTTTGTGGGAAAGGCGTTCATTATGCGGTATTGGCTATTCGCAGCGTCGGCGCTTGCCTGTGCGGTTCCAGCCGCCGCGCACGACGCATCCGCTTTCGTTGCTTCGCCGCGCCAGACCTTCAATCTCAACCACGGTTGGCTGCACGTCACCGGCGACCTCAAGGGTGCGGAGCAGGCCGCGTTCGACGACCGCACGTGGGTCTCGGTCACGTTGCCCCACGCCTTCAACGAGAAAGAGGCGTTCGCGCGCGACATCAAGAAACTTTCGACCGGGATCAATTGGTACCGGAAGCGCTTCACGCTCCCGCAGGGCAGCGCCGGCAAAAAGGCGTTCGTCGAATTTGAAGGCGTTCGCCAGGCGGCCGAAGTGTGGGTCAATGGCCGTCCGGTCGCCTTGTCGGAAAATGGCGCGATGGCGTTCGGAGCGGACATCACGCTTGCGCTGCGGCCGGGCGAGAACATCATAGCCGTCCGGGTCGACAACGATTGGAAGTATCGCGAGCGCGCGACCAACACGCCGTTCCAGTGGAACAACGACAATTTCAACGTCAATTATGGCGGCATCACCAAGAACGTCCGCCTGCACCTCGCCGGCCCGGTGTATCAAACGCTGCCGCTCTATTCGAACCTCGGCACCACCGGCCAGTATGTTTGGGCCAACAAGTTCGATCTGCCGCGGCGGGCGGCTACGATCAACGGCCAGACCCAGGTTCGCAACGAGGGCAGCACGCCGCGCAGGCTTTCGCTGCAGGTCGAGGTGCGCGACCACGAAGGTCGCCGCGTCGGGCGCTTCGGCGCACCGTCTGTGCTCGTCAATCCTGGCGAGACAAAGACGCTGAGCGCGTCCAGCCGCCTGACTGGCCTCAACTTCTGGAGCTGGGGGTACGGCTATCTCTACACGGTGACGACCAGCCTGATCGACAACGGCCGCGCGCTAGACAGCGTCGATATAATCACCGGCTTCCGTCAGACCCGCTTCGCCGACGGCAAGATCGAGCTCAACGGCCGCACGATCCTGATGCACGGCTATGCGCAGCGTACATCCAACGAATGGCCGGCGGTGGGCGTATCGATCCCGCCGTGGATCAGTGATTTCTCCAACGCCTTGATGGTCGAAAGCGGCGGCAATCTCGTTCGCTGGATGCACATCACGCCGTCCAAGCAGGACGTGGAGTCCGCCGACCGCGTCGGGCTCATTCAGGCGATGCCGGCCGGCGACGCGGAGAGCGACACCAGCGGACGCCGCTGGGAGGCGCGCAAGGAACTGATGCGCGACGCGATCATCTACAACCGCAACAACCCGTCGATCCTGTTTTACGAGGGCGGCAACGAAAATATCAGCGAAGCCCACATGGCCGAGCTGAAGGCCATCCGCGACCAGTACGACCCGAACGGCGGCCGTGCGAGCGGTGCCCGCGAAATGCTCGACAGCAGACAAGCCGAATATGGCGGCGAAATGCTGTACGTGAACAAGAGCGCACGGCACCCAATGTGGGCGACCGAGTATTCGCGGGACGAGGGCGCGCGCGCGTATCAGGACGACTGGTCCCCGCCGTTCCACAAGGATTCGCCGAGCTACAACCGCAATCAGGAAAGCCATGCGATCGAGGATGTGGCGCGCTGGTGGGACTTCTACAGGGTCCGCCCCGGCACCGGCCGGCGGGTGAGCGCGGGCGGCGTGAACATCATTTTTTCCGATTCCAACACCCATTATCGCGGCGACAATTCTTACCGCCGCTCGGGCGAAGTGGACGCGGTACGCATCCCCAAGCAGGGCTATTTCGCGCACAAGGTGATGTGGAACGACTGGGTCGACAGCGTCACGCCCGCGACCCACATCATCGGCCATTGGAACTATGCGCCGGGCACGCGCAAACCGATCACGGTCGTGTCCAATGGGGAAAGTGTGGAGCTATTCCTCAATGGGAGATCGCTCGGGCGCGGCAAGCCAAGCTCGGGCTTCCTGTTCAGCTGGGACGATGTTGCGTGGGCGCCCGGCACGCTGCGCGCGGCCGCGATGCACAAAGGCCTGCGCAAATCGGAACATCGGCTCGATACCACCGGTGCAGCCGTCGCATTGCGGTTGACCCCGCGCACTTCGCCGCGCGGTTTCGTCATGGACGGCGCGGATATCGCGCTGGTCGACGTCGAGGTGGTGGATGCGAATGGCCGGCGCGTACCGACCGACAATAGCATGGTGCGTTTCGCGCTCGACGGACCCGCCGAATGGCGCGGCGGAATCGCGCAGGGCGATTCCTCGGGCAAGCCGCGTGGCGGCCAGACGCAGGTCGAGCAAGCGGTCACGAAGGCGGCGGGGCAGGACGCCGTCACCCATTACGCCGGCACCGCGCGCGAAGAGGATAATTACGTTCTGTCGTCCAAATTACCGGTCGAAGGCGGTGTCAATCGCGTATTGCTGCGCGCGGGTACGCGGCCCGGGACCGTCACACTGTCGGCGACTGCCCAAGGTCTTCGGCCTGCCACAATCACCATTCCGGCGGTGCTCCCGAAGACGGCGTCAGCCGGCCTATCGTCCGACTTCCCCGAGCGTCACCAGCGCGGAGCGCTCACGCGCGGGCCGACGCCGGCGGCGGCGACCTTCCGTCCGATCCGGACAGCTGTGTTGCCGGCCTCGATCCTCGCCGGTTCGGCCCAGGCCGAGGCGAGGCAGAGCAATGACGACAACGAACTGACCCGCTGGACCAGTGACGGAAAGCCGGAGAATGCGTGGATCGAATATCGTTTCGCCGCGCCGACAACGCTGAGCGAAATCGATTTGAAATTGCTCGGCTGGCGAACGCGCGCCTATCCGCTGCGCATCACCCTCGACGGCCGTACGATCTGGCAGGGCGAGACCGAGCGCAACCTCGGCTATGCCCACCTCAAGTTCGCGCCCGCCACCGGCCGAGTCCTGCGTATCACGCAAACCGGGCCGGTTACCGACCGTGATGGTTTCGGCAAGATCGTCGAACTGGTCACCGCGCGGCAGGCGGGGGATACCGGCGCGGACGCGGTGCCGCCCGGCTGGCGTCTGGGGATCGTCGAAGCGGATTTGCACGGGCCGGTGCGCAAGTAGCCGGGCGCTTTGAGGAAAGGTTATTTCGTTTTGATCAAGAACCATTGAGATGGGCTGAACGCGGTCGAGACTTGGATAATTTTCCATTCTCCAGAGCGTACCTTTTCCATGATCAATTGATCGAGCTTGCGATGTGGCAGCGGTCTGCCGTGATTGTAGATTCGCTCATGCATTTGCATGACAGCTAGTTGTCGCTGGTAGAGGATGAAGTCGGGTGGGTCTTGGAGAAGACCGTCTTTTATCCGGTCGATCTGTGATCTGGTGGAGGTATCGAAAAAGGTTTGCACGACCCCATGCCAGAGGGGAAGTTTGCAGTAATAGTTCGGAAATGAATAAGGGAGCGACAAGAGAGTCTTGCCGTCCCCGACATGTTTGCAAATGGGCCTGATGAGCCCATCAACCTCTTTCGGCAGCATATGAGGCCCGCGCCCGGAGCCTTCAACGAAAACGTAATTCTGGAATAGCGGGCCGGACCTATAGTCCAGCCAACTAAACGAGTTGCGACGGCGATATTCGAACGCATTTAGCGCGGTGAGAAGCATAACGATGTAGAATAACACCCGCAGTCGTTGGCGCGTATTTGAACTGGGCGCTTCCCTGAAAAATAATGCCACGACATAGATCGTTAGCGTCAGAGCAAAATATAGCCCGTATATGTAACCGCCAGTACTAAGAGAACCCATCGCGAACAATAGAAGGGGATAGGCAGTAAGGACATGAGAGCCTTCAAGCTTAGTACCTTCCACGACGGCCGGCCAAAGCCTTGCTCGGATAAATGATGTTACGAAGTAGACGGTGCACCACAGCAGGGCACTTGCGGTCAGCGGGATGGCAGGATCCCTGTACAGCGATGTTATGAGCTGAAACAGCGATACCCCCGCCGCGACCACCACCGCCCATTGCAACGCTCGGGGCAGGTTTCGGCGAAGGAACACCACCAAATGCGTCGCGATGCAAAAGAGCAGTAATGGGACGTGATGACCCTGGATTTGTGCTCCTGCCAAATACCTGCAAGCATTCCAGAGCGCCAGTGCAGGATAAGTCCAGAGCGATGCTCCGCCTTTCGCGGAAGCGGCTTCGGCAAGCGTTTGTTGGAACCAGGTGGCGGGCGATTCGCCCACAGCCGTCAAAATTGCCACGAACACGATCGTTGCGGATAGGGCGGCTGAGCCGCACATTTGGATAAGTTTTCGAGACCATCCCGTCTTCGCCAGGGCCACGATGCTTACCGCACCTGCAATTGCTATTCCTTCGTTGACCCGCGTGAGGAACGTCAGGCCAAATAGCACGCCTTGCGCAGTCGCATAACGGTAAGGCCCAATATTCTCATCCAGATGGCGTAAGGACAAATTGAAAGACGCGAGAACCAGGCATTGCGCCAGCGCGTGATAGTCTTCGTAGCGAAAAGCTTCGAAATGGATTGAAACGAAATATGCCGAGAGTGTCAGGATTGTCCGCTCAATCAGGCCGGACGCCACTCGACAGCTGATCTTGAAGAGCAACCCTACATGAACCAGGATCAGCAGCGCGAAGGCAATTTTTTGAGCGAGAATACCATCGGGTAAAATTATCAGGGAGATGAAAGAGATTAGCGGAAACATGGGTTGCTGGTTTAAATTCAAGTCCGAGTAAATTCTCAGCCCGGATCGCATTTCCCGACCGTAGAGAACCCATGTTCCATCGCCGGGACCCACAACGAAAATCAACAATCCTAGGCCGAACAACAGGCACAGGAGCGGGGCGGCAAACACTGCTTTGTGCGCGAACCTTCCACGTTCAATTAGCATGTCAGGCTCAAGTCTTGGTACCATCCATTGGCATTGCTCGCGGAGTCCTGGATTCGCAACCAAGCTAACCAGCTTGGCGTGCAATCCAAGGGCTTGCTGACCAGATTTCTGTTAGATTGGATGCAGCTCGCTCGGCAGGGCGGTCAAGCTGGAAGAAGGCAACTCCGCAGCACCGCGAGCGCGTCACCGACGGTGCGGCAGTCTTCGACCGCATCTTCCGGAATGTGCGTATTGAACTCTTCTTCGAACCGCATGGTCAGCGACACCATGTCGAGACTGTCGGCACCGAGATGCACAAACTCGGCGTCGTCCCGGATGTGGACCAGCGGAAGATGGAAATGATCGGCGATGATGGCACGCGCGCGCTGATCGTCCATGCAGGCTTACTCCGTAACGAAGAAGGGGAGGCCGCTGGACCTCCCCTTCCGGTACTCACTTAGTAATTGTAGGCGCGTTCGCCATGCTCGTTGATGTCGAGGCCTTCGCGTTCGACATCGGCCGAGGGGCGAAGCCCGATCGTCTTGTCGAGTGCGAAGAACAGGATGAACGAGACCAAGCCTGACCAGAACAGGGTCAACGCCACCGCCTTGATCTGGACGATCAGCTGGGCGCCCATGTCGTAGGTTCCAACGACTGCCGGCATCACCGTATAGTCGAAGAAGCCCTGGCCGCCGAGCGCCGGATCGGCAACGATCGCCGTGCCGAGCGCCCCGATGATGCCGCCGACACAGTGCACGCCGAATACATCGAGGGTGTCGTCATATTTGAGCTTGTTCTTCACCGTAGTGACGAAGAAGAAACAGACGACCGAAGCGAACGCGCCGAGCAGGATCGACGTGCCCGGGGCTGCGAAGCCCGATGCCGGAGTAATCGCCACCAGACCCGCGACTGCACCGGTTGCGGCGCCGAGCAGCGACGGCTTCTTGTGCACGATCTGCTCGATCAATGCCCACGCCAGCGCCGCAGCCGCAGTTGCGACAAAGGTGTTGATGAAGGCGACCGCGGTTACGCCATTGGCTTCGAGATTGGACCCGGCATTGAAGCCGAACCAGCCGACCCACAGCAGTGATGCACCGATCATGGTCATCACCAGCGAGTGCGGGGGCATCGGCTCGCTCTTGTAGCCAATCCGTTTGCCGAGCACGAGGCAGCCCATCAGTCCGGCGATGCCGGCATTGATGTGGACGACGGTGCCACCGGCAAAGTCGAGCGCACCCATGCCCCACAGCAGGCCGTAGTCCCCGGGCGCGTTCGGAAGGAAATCTGGGCCGGCCCAATACCAGACCATGTGCGCGATTGGGAAATAGACGATCGTCAACCAGGCCACGATGAACAGCATCAGCGGCCAGAACTTCACGCGTTCGGCAAAGGCGCCGACGATCAGTGCCGGCGTGATGCAGGCAAAGGTCATCTGGAACACCACGAAAGCATATTCCGGAATGTAGACGCCGTTGGAGAAGGTCGCGGCCAAGGTGGTCGCGTCGACCCCCGCAAGGAACGCCTTGCTGAGACCTCCGACGTAGGGATTGCCGGATGTGAAGGCCATGGAGTAACCCCAGCCGACCCACACCAAAGCTGCGATGCAGACGATGGTGAGGACCTGCATAAGCAGGCTGAGCATGTTCTTGGTGCGAACCAGGCCGCCGTAGAACAGGGCCAGCGCCGGCACCGACATCATCAGCACGAGCGCTGACGAGATCAGCATCCAGGCCGTGTCGCCCTTGTTGACCATTTCGGCGGTCGGAACGAACGGCGCGGCCGGAGCAGCCACGGTAGCGGCGGCATCCTGCGCCCACGCGGGCAGTGCCGCAAACGCAGCAAGGCCAGCTGCAGCCAGCCCCCCGCTAATTGTCCTAGAGAGTGTCATTGTTCCCCCTCCTTCTCAAAGCGCATCGTCGTCGGCGTCGCCGGTGCGGATTCGAACCGCCTGGGCAACGTCGATGACGAAAATTTTGCCGTCGCCGATGGAACCGGTGCGGGCAGCGGATTGAATGGTTTCCACCACTCCCGGCGCTTCGCCATCGGACACCACGACTTCCACGCGGAGCTTCGGAACGAAGCTCGTCGTATATTCGGCGCCACGGTAGATTTCGGTATGGCCTTTCTGGCGACCGAAACCACTCGCTTCGGACACGGTCATACCTTGCACGCCCGCACTGGCGAGTGCGTCACGCACTTCCTCCAGCTTGAACGGCTTGATGACTGCAACGATCATCTTCATCGGATTATCCTCCCCGTCGTTGGTTAAAAGGCGACGCCGATGGAGGCGACCACGCCACTGCCCGCGAGGTTCTTGCCGGTCGGACCCGTGAGCGACTTGTTGGTGTCGACGTAGGACAGGCCGAACGCCAGATTCTTCCAGGCGTAGGTCCCGCCCAGGCTCCAGTCGGTGTAGCCCTTGCCGATCGTCAGATAGCTCGGCCCGAAACTGTGCCCAAGGTGCGCGGCGAGGCCGAACGTGCTGTTCGGAATCGTCGTCGAAAGATCGCCGGCGAGGTAGACATTGTCCTCACTGCCGCTGCCGATCGAAAGGCCCTTTTGCTTGGGCGCATAAGCGAGCAGGGCTTTTGCGGTGACAATTCCAAATGCCTGTGAAACGGCGACGTAGGGCTCGATGAAGTTCGTGTCGGCACCGCAGCACGCGCCGGGATAGAGGTAGTAAGTGGCGCCCACGTCAACGGTGGTCGTGCCGAAGGTCTTCTTGTAGCCGGCAACCAGATCGATTTCCTGGTCCGAGCCCGCGGCAACATATTCGTCGATCGAGGAGCCCCAGATCGTTCCGTAGAACCCCGAGGAATGGCCCACGGTCAGGCTGCCCTGGACGGCTGGCTTGCGGTTGGTCTGGGAAATCCCGCGGAAGCGGTAGTCGGAAACCAGAGTGGCGCCGCCGTTCAACGTGAAGGCGCTTGCTGGCGCTTCCGGAGCAGCCGCCGCATCCTGGGCGGCGGCGGGTGCGGCATATGCAGACGCCGCGAGCGCGAGTGCATACAGGCTATTCTTGATCATCATTGGGACCCCCGTTGGTCGTTCAAAAAATGGGATCCCGCGTGTCAGATTTAGGCTTCCGCAGGTTTTCCCTCCATTCATGATGCATAGCGATGCTGCATTGCACAATAGTAGGAGGACAATCGGTCAATATTTCACATGACTGTAACAATTCCACGGAGTGCTGCTGCGCACCAGGCGATCCAGTCGAGGCCTCGAAGCGGGATCCCAATTGGCGCGAATCAACCGGAGTTTCGAAGCGCCGTCGCGATTGCGTTGATCGACAGGTGGATACCCTGCTGGATGCGCAAATCGGCTTCCCCTGCCCGGTGACGCTTGAGCAATTCGACCTGAAAGCGGTTGAGCGGCTCGACATAGGGTAGCCGCAGCCGCACCGATGCATCGAGCGCGGGATTGTGCTCCAGAAGCCAGGATTGGCCGGTCAGTCCGAGGATCGCGTCGCGCGTAATCGTCCAGCTATCACGGATCCGTCCGAACAAGGCTTCGCGCTGTGCCGCGTCGGTGACCAGTTCCGAATATGCGGACGCAATGCCCATGTCGGACTTGGCGAGAACCATTTCCAGATTGTCGATGGTGGTGCGGAAAAAGGGCCAATCTTCGTAGAGTTCCTTGATCAGTCCGGGATCGGCCTGTTGCAGAGCTTGCCCCGCGCCGTACCACCCCGGGAGCATGACCCGCGCCTGTGCCCAGCTGAAGACCCAGGGGATCGCGCGCAAATCCTCGATCCGGTCGGATTTGGTGCGGCTCGCCGGGCGCGACCCGATCTTGAGCTCGGCGATCTCGGCAATCGGGGTCATCTGCCGGAAGAAATCGGAGAAGCCGGGCGTATCGTAGACCAGGCCGCGATAGGCTGCGCGCGCCTTGTCCGAGATGTCCGCCATCGCCGCGTAAAAGCGTTCGCGGCGCTTGTCGGAACGATGCTCCAGGCTCGCGAGAATGGTCGCCGACGCAATCGCTTCGAGATTGGCTGAAGCGCTCTCACGCGTACCGTATTTCGCGCCGATGACTTCGCCTTGCTCGGTAATTCTGATGCGGCCCTGCACCGTGCCATTGGGCTGTGCGCGGATGGCGGAAAAGCTCGACCCGCCGCCGCGCCCGACCGCACCGCCGCGTCCGTGGAACAGCTGCATCGCCGCATCCTCGCGCGCAAACACGTCCGCTAATGCGCGGCTTGCCTGATGCAGGCTCCACACCGACGTCAGATAGCCTCCGTCCTTGTTACTGTCGGAATAGCCGAGCATCACTTCCTGATAGCCTCTTCCGTGGGTGGCGGGCTTGACCTCGGGAAGCTGGAGCCAGTCGGTCATGACCGCTGGCGCCGCGATCAGATCCTCGATCGTTTCGAACAAGGGCACGGCCATGATCGGGCACTGCGCGGGCGCGTCCGCCTCCCACAGGCCGCACTGCTTGAGCAGCAAATTGACCTCGAGCAGGTCGGAAACGCATTCCGTCTTGGAAACAATATAGGTCGTGATGCACGTGGGCCCATATTTGCGATGTGCTTGTGCCGCAGCCTCGAGAATCGCCAGCTCGGATGCCGTTTCCTCGCTGTAGCTGGCGAAGCGATTGACGAGCAGGCGGCGGCTCGCAAGCTCGGTGCGCAGGACGTTCACGCGCTCCGGCTCGCTCAGGCCGCTGTAGTCCTTCTCTGCGCCGGCCTCACTGAGCAATTCCTTGACCACCCGCTCATGGACGTCGGCATTCTGCCGCAGATCGAGCGTGACGAGGTGGAATCCGAATAGCTCGACCGATCGGATCAGTCGGCCGAGCGCGCCGGTGCCGGCCATCGGGCCCAAGCCACTGGGAGCCAGCGAGTGCGCGATCGCCTTGAGATCGGCAACGAAGGCTTCGGCATTCTCGTAGGCACTGGCCGCGACACGCTCCGGGCGCACCGGCTCCTTACCCACCAACGCGCGGTATGTCGCCGCGAGGCGCGCGTAAATTCCGGTAAGGGCGCGGCGATAAGGCTCATCGGATCGTGCGCGGCCCGTGTCCCCGGCACCTTCCGCAAGCGCGCGTAATTCGTCCGACACCTCGGCCAGTTCGCTGGAAACGGAGAATTCCGCTCCCAGCGCGTGCACTTCGTCGAGGTAATGGTTGAGGATCGTCTGACAGCCACGACGCAAGGCGAGGTCGAGCGAGTCCGCGGTCACGAACGGATTGCCGTCCCGGTCTCCGCCAATCCAGCTGCCGACGCGCAGGAAGTTTGGCGGACGCGCTCCAAAGTCGCGCTCCCACCGCCCGTAAAGGGCAGGGAGGACCGGAATGAAGATGTCGCGGAAATAGGAGAGGGCGGTTTCGACCTCGTCGGCGACATAGAGGCGTTCGGCGCGCAGCGGACGCGTTTGCCAGAGCAAGGCAATCTGCCGCAGCATCGCTTGCTCGACCAAATCGCCTTCGTCAGTCTCTTCCTTGCCCTGATCGCGGTCGCCCATCAGCGCCGCAATGCGGTTGCGGTGGTCGAGCATGGATTTGCGGCGAACTTCGGTCGGATGGGCGGTGAGCACCGGCACGACAAGCGCCCGTTTCAGCAACGCCAGCACCTCGTTGGAGCCGATGCCGTTGGCGCCAAGCTCCGCCAGCGCTTCGGCAACCGTGCCGCCGCTCTCCCGCAGAAAACCTTGCCGGTCTTCGGCGAGGTTGGCGAGCATGGAGAAGAGCATGAAGCTCCGGACGAAGGTCAACGTCTGATCGAGGCTGAGATCGTGGGTCCCATGATCCTCCACTTCGACCCCGCGATGCCGGTCGACCGAAGCGGAACGAATCCGCTCGATGCGTTCGAACATCTCGGGTCCACACTGATCGCGGATTACGTCGCCGAGCAAACGGCCCAGATAGCGCACGTCCGGGTTCTGCCCGATCGCTCCCGGGCGGCGTTCCGGTGGAGCCGCATATTGGTTCATCAGGCTGCGCGCCTGGCTTCCGCCGACAATTGTGCGTGGACGGCGCTTGCGCAATCGCGCCCTTCCCGGATCGCCCAGACCACAAGCGATTGTCCGCGCCGCATGTCTCCGCACGCAAAGATGCGCTGATTGGAGGTGCGGAATTCGCCGAAAGGCGCGTCGACATTTCCCCGCCCAGAAAGGCTGACGCCGGACTGCTCGACCGCACCTTCGACGCGCGCGCCGACGAATCCCATTGCGAGCAGGACGAGGTCCGCTTTAAGCTCCACGCGCTCGCTGTCGCGCTCGCAAACGAGGGCCGTGACCTTGCCGTCAGCGCCAATCAGTTCCTTAGTGACAATGGAAAATTCGCGGTCCGCGCCTTCTTCCTGGGAGGACGAGGTGCGCAGCTTCATCGGCCAGTGCGGCCAGGTCAGCAGCTTGTTCTCGCTGGCGGGCGGCTCGGGCATGATTTCCAATTGCGTGACCGAAAGCGCGCCCTGGCGGTTGGACGTTCCGATGCAATCGGAACCAGTGTCGCCGCCGCCGATGACGATGACATGCTTGCCCTTCGCGCTGATGGTCCGGTTTCCTGCGGCCCTGTCTTCGTCATCCCCGGCGTTGCGCTTGTTCTGTTGGACCAAGAAATCCATCGCGAAGTGCACGCCTTCAAGGTCGCGCCCCGGCACTTCCAGATCGCGCGGTTTCTCGGCACCGCCGGCGAGGACGAGGATATCATAATCGTCCATCAGTCGCTCGACGGTGACATCGACACCGATGTGCACGCCGGTGCGAAACAGGACGCCTTCCGCCTCCATCTGCGTCTGGCGCCGGTCGATCAGATGCTTTTCCATCTTGAAATCGGGAATGCCGTAGCGGAGCAGGCCGCCAATGCGGTCATTCTTCTCGAACACCGTCGGGTTGTGACCACGGCGAGCAAGCTCCTGCGCGCAGGCCAGACCAGCCGGGCCGGAGCCGACGATGGCGACGCGCTTGCCGGTGCCGCGTGGTGCGAATTGCGGAGTGACCCAGCCTTCGTTCCAGGCGCGGTCGGCAATCTCGCATTCGATCGACTTGATCGTGACTGGCGTATCCTGAAGATTCAGCGTGCACGACGCCTCGCACGGCGCGGGGCAGACGCGGCCGGTGAATTCCGGAAAGTTGTTGGTTTCGTGAAGGCGGTCGATCGCGTTTCGCCAATCGTTGTTGAAGACGAGATCGTTCCAGTCGGGGATCAGATTGTTCACCGGGCAGCCGGTGTGGCAATAGGGGATTCCGCAATCCATGCAGCGCGACGCCTGCTTGCTGGACTCGCCCGGATCGCGATCGATCACGAACTCCTTCCAGTGGCGCAGACGCTCCTCGGCCGGGCGGTAGGTGCGGTCGCGCCGCTCAACCTTCAGGAAACCGGTGGGGTCACCCATTGCTCAACTCCAGCTTCAAGCGGCGGCGACAGCTGCGGGCTCGTCGTGCGAGCCGTACAGCTGAAGCGCTTTGCGATATTCGGTCGGTGTGACCTTGACGAATTTGGACGCCGACTGCGGCCATGCGGCAAGCAGGTCGCGTGCGGTCGCACTTCCGGTTGCCTCGGCATGGCGCTGCAGAAGCATATGCAACCGGTCGGTATCCCAAGACAAAGGATTGCCGCCCGCAAAGTCTTCGGAAAGTGACTCGCCTGCCGGCCGCTCCCCCGACCCGGGAATGGCGCGGACCGGCTCCAGGTCAGCGGCGGCATTGTTGCACTGCGCGCTTAGCTTGCCATCGGGATCGTACACATAAGCGATGCCGCCCGACATGCCGGCGGCGAAGTTGCGCCCGATCGGGCCCAGGATCACGACTACGCCGCCGGTCATATATTCGCACGCATGGTCGCCTGCGCCTTCTACGACTGCAATTGCGCCAGAATTGCGAACCGCGAAACGCTCGCCGGCCACCCCGTTGAAATAGGCCTCGCCGGCAATCGCGCCGTACAGCACGGTGTTGCCGACGATGATGTTGTCGCCCGGAGTGCGCTTGGCTTCCTCGGGCTGGCGGACGATCACACGGCCTCCTGACAGGCCCTTGCCGACATAATCGTTGGCGTCGCCCGTCAGGTCGAGCGTGACGCCATGGGCAAGGAACGCGCCAAAGCTCTGTCCGACAGTGCCGCGGAGCTTCGCATGGATGGTGTTCGACGGCAGTCCCGCATGACCATATTTGCGCGCGACTTCGCCGGACAGCATCGCGCCCACGCTACGGTTGACGTTGCGCACGTTGCGCTCGATCACGACCGGAGTGCCGTCGCCGAGTGCATCTGCTGCTGACGAGATCAAATCTTCGTCGAGGATGCCGGCCAGACGATGGGTCTGGCGCTCCGAGTTGAAGCGCTCGGTCGCTCCCTTGGTCTCCGGCTGATAAAGCAATTTGCCGAGGTCGAGCCCGCGCGCCTTCCAGTGGCTGACCAGCGTTTCCGCTTCCAGAAGTTCGGTGCGGCCGATCATCTCTTCAAGCTTGCGCACACCAATCTTCGCCATGATCTCACGCAGCTCTTCGGCGACGAAGAAGAAGTAGTTGATCACATGCTCCGGCTGGCCGACGAACCGCGCCCGCAGAGCCGGGTCCTGAGTGGCGACGCCGACGGGGCAGGTGTTGAGATGACACTTGCGCATCATGATGCAGCCGGCCGCGATCAGCGGCGCGGTCGCGAAGCCGAATTCGTCCGCGCCGAGCAGCGCCGCGATGGCGACGTCCCGGCCGGTCCGCAGCCCGCCGTCCGCCTGGACGGAAACCCGGCTGCGCAACCCGTTGAGCACCAGCGTCTGCTGGGTTTCCGCAAGACCGATTTCCCACGGCAGCCCAGCATGGGTCAGCGAGGTCAGTGGGGATGCACCGGTGCCGCCTTCGAAGCCCGAGATGGTGATATGGTCGGCCATCGCCTTGGCCACGCCCGCGGCGACGGTGCCGACACCGATTTCCGACACCAGCTTGACCGAAATCCGCGCCTGCCGGTTAACGTTCTTCAGGTCGAAGATCAGCTGCGCGATATCTTCGATCGAATAGATGTCGTGATGCGGCGGCGGCGAGATCAGGCCAACGCCCGGCGTCGAGTGGCGCACCGCGGCGATGTGCTGATCGACCTTGTGTCCGGGCAGCTGACCGCCTTCGCCGGGCTTCGCGCCTTGAGCGATTTTGATTTGGATGTCGTCAGCATTGACCAAATATTCGGCGGTCACGCCGAACCGCCCCGAGGCCACCTGCTTGATCTTCGAACGCATCGAATCGCCGTTCGGAAGCGCTTTGAACCGATCGGTCTCCTCACCGCCTTCGCCGGTGTTCGAGCGGCCGCCGATGCGGTTCATCGCGATCGCCAGCGTGGTATGTGCTTCGCGGCTGATCGATCCGAAGCTCATCGCTCCGGTTGCAAAGCGCTTGACGATCTCGCTTGCGGGCTCGACCTCTTCCAACGGGATTTCGGGCCCCGCAGCCTTTAAGCTGAGCAGGCCGCGGATCGTCAGCAGCCGACGGCTTTGATCGTTCACTTCGGTCGCGAACGTCCGGTATTTGTCCGGCAGGTTCGCGCGCACTGCATGCTGCAAATCGGCGACGTTGGTCGGGGTCCAAGCGTGGTTCTCGCCCTTGGTCCGGAACGCATAGACGCCTTGATGTTCCAGCGCTGTCGATCCACCCACCGCATAAGCCCGGCGGTGCCGATCCGAGGCCTCCCGCGCGATTTCTTCGACGCCGACACCTTCGATCCGCGTCGCGGTGCCGGTGAAATATTTTTCGACGAATTTGGTCGATAGGCCGATGGCGTCGAAGATCTGCGCGCCGCAATAGGATTGATAGGTCGATATGCCCATCTTGGACATGACCTTCAAAATGCCCTTGCCGACCGCCTTGATATATTTCGACTGACCCTCGGCGCCGATCCCCAATTCTGTCAGGGTTTCGAGCGCCAGATAGGGATTGATCGCCTCCGCGCCGAAGCCCGCGAGAACGCAGAAATGGTGGACTTCGCGCGCTTCGCCGGTTTCGACCACAAGGCCGGTCTGCATGCGCAGACCCTGACGAATCAAATGATGGTGCACCGCGCCGGTCGCCAATGCGATCGGGATCGGGACACGGTCTTCGCCGGCCCCGCGGTCCGATAGAATTAGCACGTTGATGTCGGCGAGAACTGCTTCGGTCGCTTCCCAGCACAGACGCTGGACGGCGGCCTCAAGCGCATTGCCAATCGCTGCAGCCGGCCATGTCGCGTCGAGCGTGGCGGTGCGGAATGCTCCGTCCACCGATTCATGGATCGACCGGATTTTCTCCAATTCTTCGTTGGCGAGGATCGGCTGTTGCACCTCGAGCCTTTTGTGCGTGCCGGCGTGGCGGCCGAGCAGATTCGGGCGCGGGCCGATCATCGACACCAGGCTCATCACCATCGCCTCGCGGATCGGATCGATCGGCGGATTGGTGACCTGCGCAAAATTCTGCTGGAAATAGTCGAACAGCAATTTCGGCCGCTCCGAGAGGACCGCAATCGGGGTGTCGGTGCCCATCGATCCGATCGGATCGTCGCCGTCCTTGGCCATGGGCTTCAGGAAAAGCTTCAGATCTTCCTCGCCATAACCGAAGGCCTTGCGCAGCCGGTCGGTGTCGGCAAGCGGTTTCACGTTCTCGTGACCCTCGGGAACCTGGAGGTCCTTCAGATGATATTGCGTGTCGCGCAGCCAGTCGGCGTACGGCTCGGCGTTGGCGAGACGGGACTTGATCTCCTCGTCCTCGACGATCCGTCCTTCTTCAAGGTCGACAAGCAGCATTCGCCCGGGCTGAAGCCGCCATTTGCGAAGGATATTCTCCTCGGCGATCGGAAGAACGCCGCTTTCCGACGCCATGATGATGCGATTGTCGTCGGTGACGGTGAACCGGGCTGGCCTCAACCCGTTGCGATCGAGCGTTGCGCCAATCTGGCGGCCGTCGGTAAAAGCGATCGCCGCTGGCCCGTCCCATGGTTCCATCAACGCCGCATAATATTCGTAGAATGCACGGCGCTTCGGATTCATCTGGGTATTGCCGGCCCAGGCTTCGGGAACTAGCAGCATTACCGCGTGCGGCAGGGAATAGCCCCCGGCCAGCAGCAGCTCCAAAGCATTGTCGAGGCTTGCCGTGTCGGATTGCCCGTGCGGAATAAGCGGCCACATCTTGTCGAGGTCCGCACCGAGCAACGGCGATTCCATCGTGCGGCGGCGGGCATTCATCCAGTTCACATTGCCGCGCACAGTATTGATCTCGCCGTTGTGCGCGATGAAGCGGTACGGATGTGCCAGCTTCCAGGACGGGAAGGTATTGGTCGAAAAACGCTGGTGGACAAGCGCAAGCGCCGAAACCGTCAGCGGGTTCGACAAATCCTTGTAGAAAGTCCCGACCTGCGTCGCGAGCAGCAACCCCTTGTAGACGATCGTCCGGCTGGAGATGCTGGCGATGTAGAAATCCGAAAGGTCTGGAAGCTCTTTGCGCGCCGCGAGGTCCGGCAGCGGGTTCAGTGTCTGCTTGCGGATAACGAGCAGTTTGCGCTCGAACGCACCTTGGTCCTTCGCCCGCGGCCCCTGCGCGATGATCGCCTGGCGGATTACCGGCATCGCCGCGACGATGACCGGGCTCATTCCGATCGGGTCCACCGGCACGTCGCGCCACCCGAGGAAGATCTGCCCTTCGCTCTGGACGAAGCGTTCAAGTTGCGAAGCGGCGAAATTGCGCGCGTCCTCATCCTGCGGGAGGAAGCACATGGCGACGCCATATTGGCCCGCCTCGGGTAGCGCGATATTGTTCTCATCTGCCCAGTCGCGCAGCAGCGCGTCGGGAAGTTGGATCAGACAGCCCGCGCCGTCTCCGATCAGCGGGTCTGCACCGACCGCGCCGCGATGATCGAGATTGACCAAAATCTGCAAACCATCGCGGACGATGGCGTGGGATTTCTCGCCGCCGATGTTCGCGATGAAGCCGACGCCGCATGCATCATGCTCGTTGCGTGGATCGTACAGGCCCTGGGCTTCAGGGGGGCGCATCATCCCGGTCATATTCCTGTTCTCATCTCATAAGCGCTGATCGCCGCCTCGCTTGCCAGCGTCAGCGCGATCTCGTCGAGTCCCCCAAGCAAGCATTCGCGCCGGAACGGGTCGAGGTCGAATGCAAAGCGATCCTGCAATGGCGTGGTCACGCTCATCGTGTCGAGGTCCACTGTGATCGGCCATTCGGTTGCCAATCCGAGCAGGCGATCGACCGCCTCCTGTGGCAGTTCCACGGTGACGATCCCGTTCTTGAATGCATTGCCTGAGAAAATATCGCTGAAGCTCGGCGCGATCACCGCGCGAATACCCAGGTCTGCAAGCGCCCACGCAGCATGTTCGCGGCTCGAGCCACAGCCGAAATTGTCGCCCGCGATCAGGATCGGAGCCCCCGCATATTGCGGGTCGTCGAAGACGTTTCCGGGTTCGGCGCGAATGGTTTCGAACGCGTGGCGGCCAAGCCCCGCACGGACGATCGTTTTCAAATAGCGCGCGCCAATGATCACATCGGTATCGACGTTTTTGCGGCCCAGCGGAAAAGCGCGGCCTTCGACCTTTTGGATTGGGGTCATGCTGCGAGCTCCCCTGCTTCGGGGCGGACCAGTTCGCGGACATCGGTCAGATGCCCCGTGACCGCCGCCGCAGCGGCCATCGCCGGGGACAGTAGATGCGTGCGTGCACCGGGGCCCTGGCGACCGACGAAGTTGCGGTTCGACGTGGACGCGCACCGTTCCTTCGGCGGAACCTTGTCGGGGTTCATCGCGAGGCACATCGAACAGCCGGGTTCGCGCCATTCGAAACCGGCGTCGATGAAGATGCGGTCGAGGCCTTCCGCCTCCGCCTGGCGTTTGACCAGGCCCGACCCGGGAACCACCAGCGCTTGCTTGACTCCCTCAAACACCTTGCGCCCGCGCAACACGTGCGCCGCAGCACGCAAATCCTCGATCCGGCTATTGGTGCAACTGCCGATGAAGATGTGCTGCACGGGCACATCCTGCAACGCAGTACCCGCAGTGAGACCCATATAGTCGAGCGACTTGCGGACAGCGTCCTGCTTCGATTTGTCGGCAAAGCTTTCGGGGTCGGGGATTGTGCCGGTGATTGGCGCAACGTCCTCCGGGCTGGTGCCCCAGGTGACGGTCGGTGCGATGTCCGCCGCGTTCAAGGTCAGGCTGGCGTCGAACTGCGCGCCCTCGTCGGTCGCCAGCGTGCGCCAATATGCGACCTGCTGATCCCATTCAGCACCGGTCGGAGCCATCGGCCGACCTTTCAGGTAAGCGAAGGTTTTGTCGTCGGGCGCGAACAGGCCGGAGCGCGCGCCGGCTTCGATCGACATGTTGGCGACCGTCAGGCGGCCTTCGATGCTCATCGCCTCGAACGTTCCGCCACGATATTCAAGCACGTATCCGGTGCCACCAGCCGCGCCCAGACGACCGATGATCGCCAGGATCAAATCCTTTGGGCTGACTCCAAAACCAAGCTCGCCATCGACCCGGATTTCCATCGTCTTGGACGGCTGAAGCTGAAGCGTCTGCGTCGCAAGAACATGCTCGACTTCGCTGGTGCCGATACCGAACGCGAGCGCGCCCATCGCGCCATGCGCGGCCGTATGGCTGTCGCCGCAAACCACGGTGGTGCCGGGCAAAGTGAAGCCCTGCTCCGGGCCGACGACATGGACGATGCCCTGATTCGCCGACGTCGCCTCGATATAGGGCACGCCGAACTCGGCGACGTTGGCTTCAAGTGCAGCCAATTGTTCCGCGCTGGCGCTGTCCGCAATCGGCAACCGCCGTCCTTCGGCATCGACCCGCGCCGTCGTCGGTAAATTGTGGTCCGCCACGGCCAAAGTGAGGTCCGGCCGGCGTACTCTGCGGCCCGCCACGCGCAAGCCTTCGAATGCTTGCGGCGACGTCACTTCATGAACCAGATGCCGGTCGATGTAGATCAGGCACGTTCCATCGTCGCGCCGCTCGACCAGGTGCGCGTCCCAGATCTTCTCGTAAAGGGTGCGCGGACGGCTCATGCGACCTTCTCGAGCGGTGCTGACAGAAGTTCATCGACGACCTGCCGCACGCGCTCGCCAAAAGCGCTGCACGAAGCCGTGCCCCCAAGGTCGCGGGTGCGCAAACCTTCGGCGATGATTTGCTCGACAGCTGCCTCGACCAGCTTCGCTTCGGCGTCGTGGCCGAGGTGCTGGAGGAGCATTGCCGCGCTGGCGATCGCGCCAGCGGGATTGGCGATATCCTGTCCCGCAATGTCGGGCGCGGAGCCGTGGATCGGCTCGAATACCGCGGTTCCCGACGCACCGGTGCTGGCCGAGGCAAGCAGACCGATCGATCCGCCGATCACCGACAATTCGTCCGAAAGTATGTCGCCGAACAAATTTTCGGTCAGGATCACGTCGAAGCGGGTCGGGGATGTGATCAGCGCCATCGCCGTCGAGTCGACCAGCGCATGATCGAGTTCCACATCCGGAAATTGCGTGGCGACTTCGTTCACGACTCGTCGCCACAGCCGCGACGTCGCAAGCACATTGGCCTTGTCGACCGAGGTGACCTTGCCACGCCGCTTGCGTGCCGCCTCGAACGCGACCCGGGCGATCCGCTCCACTTCGATGCGCGAATAGGAGCACATGTCCGAAGCCTGGTCGGTCCCCTCGACCTTTTCGCCGAAGTAGAGACCGCCAGTCAGCTCGCGTACGACCAGCACGTCCGCGCCGCGTACGATGTCCGCGCGCAACGGGCTGAGATGCTCCAGTCCGCGCAATGTGCGCGCCGGGCGCAGATTGGCGAACAGCCCGAGCGTCCCGCGCATCTTCAGCAGCCCGGCTTCGGGGCGTTGTGGCGAATCGTCCCATTTGGGCCCGCCGACCGCGCCGAGCAGGATTGCATCGCTCGCTTCGCAGGCCGCTTGGGTCACAGCCGGAAATGGGTCGCCGGTCGCATCGATCGCCGCGCCGCCGAACACTTGCTCCTCGAACTCGAGCCCAAGCTGCCGCCGGTCGGAAACGAGCTTCAGGCATGCGACCGCTTCGCGCGCAACTTCCGGCCCGATTCCGTCGCCGGGGAGGATTACGATCCGCGCCATAGAGCTATGCAGCCTGTGCCGCCGCCGAGGCTGCAGCGGAAGCCCGCATCTTGCGTACCGCCTCGGCATTGCTTGCGGCGTCGATATAGGCGGCCACGCAGCAGGGAAGGATGTCGCGGGCGCGCGCGCGTCCGGCGAAGAACTCGCCCTCGACCTCGATCGACATTTCGACCAGCACGCTGGCGCCTTGGTCGCCTTCCTGTTCCTCGCTTGGGTCGGCGGCGACATATTGCATGTCGAGCACATCGACGCGGGCGGGCAGGCCCATGATCTGGCTGACCGCGGAGAAGGCCGCGTCGAGCGCTCCCGGCGCCGACGCAATGTCGGTGATCCGGCCGCGCTCGCCATGTTCGAGCTCGATCC
>JBDSZD010000092.1:0-5031 GCA_039925325.1 Sphingomicrobium sp. | reverse complement strand
CCGGCCAAATAGGCGACATCCATCACCCCCTTGCGGCGGGTCAGTTCGCGGGCTTTCTTTGCGGCTTCACGTGCGGCCGCAGCGTCGATCGTCTTCTGGATGATCGAACGCGCATTGGCCGGATTCTCTTCAAGCCACTCGCTGATCTTGTCGCTCATCAGGCTTTCGAGCGGCTGGCGCACCTCCGAGCTGACCAATTTGTCCTTGGTCTGCGAAGAAAATTTCGGGTCGGCGAGCTTGACCGAGACGATCGCAGTCAGGCCTTCGCGCATGTCGTCGCCGGTCAGCTGGACCTTTTCCTTTTTGAGCATCCCCGATTTCTCGGCATAATTGTTGAGCGTGCGCGTCAGCGCGGCGCGGAACGCGGCCATGTGGGTGCCGCCGTCGCGCTGCGGAATATTATTCGTGAACGGCAGGACGTTCTCGTAATAGCTGTCGTTCCATTCCAGGGCGACGTCGATGCCGATGCCGTCGCGCACCGCCGAAATGGCGATCGGTTCGGGGAACAAGGGCGTCTTGGTGCGGTCGAGATATTTGACGAAGGCGGCGATCCCGCCTTCATAATAGAGCTCGATCTCCTTGCGCTCTGCGTGGCGCGCATCGGCCAGAATGACCCGCACGCCGGAGTTGAGAAACGCCAGCTCGCGATAACGATGCTCGAGCTTTTCGAAGTCGAACTCGATGATCTTGAAAGTGGCCGGGCTAGGCAAGAACGTGACTTTGGTGCCTTTTTTGCCCGGCGCTGGGCCAACGACCTTCAAGGGCGAGACGGCGTCGCCAAAGGCGAAGCGCATATTATGTTCTTCGCCGTCGCGCCAAATGGTGAGATCGAGCCATTCGGACAGCGCATTGACGACACTGACCCCGACGCCGTGCAGGCCGCCGGACACCTTGTAGGCATTGTCGTCGGACGTATTTTCGAACTTACCGCCGGCGTGGAGCTGGGTCATGATGACCTCGGCCGCCGAAACGCCTTCCTCGGCGTGGATGCCGGTCGGAATGCCGCGGCCATTGTCTTCGACGGTCACCGACCCATCGGGATTGAGCTGGATCAGGATGCGGTCGCAATGGCCCGCGAGCGCCTCGTCGATGGCATTGTCGGAGACTTCAAACACCATGTGGTGCAGGCCCGATCCGTCATCGGTGTCGCCGATATACATGCCGGGCCGTTTGCGCACCGCATCGAGGCCCTTGAGGACCTTGATCGAGTCCGCGCCATATTCATTCTGATTGGGGTCTTCTGCCATGCCTCAAGCTATAGAGGCAAAGGCGCGGATGTCACGCGCGCACGCGTACGCGCGTGAGTCGCGGGTGGCGATTCGGGACCCGGGGTCGCTAATTGTTACCTGCGTGAGTGAATCAGGGCCTGCTCGGGGAAAACAAGGGTCATTGACGACTAGCCTTCCCATACGTGAGCGCGAGGTGAGTGGCTCTTGCGATCCGCGGCCGGTACGCTCCATTTCTTATTGGGGGGACTCATGCATGAATAGAAACAAGATCGCTGCCCTTAGAGCACTCGTTGCTGTCGTGGCGGGACTCGTCGTCGTCTTCGGCGTCTTGTAGGCAGAGCGACACTCAGCCGACCCGCTAAGGGGTCGAAAGCAGACTTCGTGAAACGCGAGGGTGTGGCGCAGGAAATCTGCACAGCTCAGTCTAACCGGATGCTCACCAGAGGGGCAAACCGCTAGAGATGCGCCCCAGCGCCCGCTGCCACCAGGGGCCCCCGGTCAAAAGGGCAGGATCGCCAAACGAGCCCACTTGCCGAAGGTGCGCGGCAGCAGCTTTCGCCATGCTTGCTTGCGCCAACACTGCAGCGAGCACGTCGTGGGCGTAGACCGTTTCGTATGGATCGGCGGATGCTGCATCGCTCGTCGCGCGGGAAATTTGCGTAAGTTCGTCGCGGATCGCCGGTTCGCGGAAGTACAATTCGGCTTCTTTCGCTGCTTCGGGACGGTCATCCATCAATTCGAGATACAACCACTGTTCGTAGTGGGCTTTGGCGACGAGTGCGCTGGTCCATGGAGGTCGCACGGACGCATACGCCCGAGCGACCTGCCACATCGCCTGGTGGGAGCCCCCCCATTTCTCTGTGTTAGCACTCAGGAGTTTTGAATAGCCTGAGATTGGAACGTCCGAAGCTTGACCGAGAACTTTAGCAGCTTCGGACTTCACCTCATCATCTGAATCGATTGCAGTCGCACTGAACCAAGCTGCTCCCAAGCCGCTTTCAGGCCGAAGGCGGACTGCTGCTCGGAGTATTTGTTCAGCGCGTTCTCGATTAGCGAAGTATGGAACCCAGTTGTGGTCATCAACGCGCTCGGCCGTATCCATCCCTCGCACCCGGGTTGCGCGCACCATCAATGCTGCACCGGCCACGATCAGCCCATCTCCGTCAGAGGCGTCCTCGATCGCCAGTTCCGGATCAACTTCCAACGACAGCCGCTCCCCCATGACGCGCAGGAGAACAAATGCCGTTTCCGGTGGGGCGCTTTTCAGGCCGACCTTGAAAGTTTGCCAGTCCTCCCGCGACCCGGACACATTCGCTCGTTTTGCGAGATCCCGATCATTTCACACGTGTTGCCCCTTCGATTGTTTGATAGATCATCGTCTACCGACCGAATGCACGCAACAGGTCGAAAGCGGACCTTCGTGAGAAACGTGGCTGCCAATAGACCGCGACGCGGCTTCGCGAGGGAGTGCACCTCCGCATAAGGAGCTATGCCGCGCGGGAAGGAAACGGCTCTCCCGCAAGAGAGCCCCCAAGCTTTACCCTTGAGCGCGGCGCTGGCCGCCGGGACGGCCACGGCGGTTGCCCGATGGCCGTGCCCCATCGCCACGATGTGCGGGGCGTTGGTTCGGGCGGTGTCCGCGCGGCTGTTCGCGGCGCTGCTGTTGCGGCTGACGTTCTGGCGTTGCGGGCTTCAGGCGGCGGATTGCCTCGACTGCAGCGCGGAGCCCTTCGGGAAGGGCCTCAACGAGCAGCGTCTGCCTGGTCAGCCGCTCGATATCGCGCAGATTGATGCGTTCGTCGGGCGAGCAATAAGCGATAGCAATACCGTTGGCCCCGGCCCGCGCGGTGCGGCCGATGCGATGAACATATTGCTCGGGCACGTCGGGCAAGTCGAAATTAATGACATGGCTGACACCCGGAATGTCGATCCCGCGCGCGGCAATGTCAGTCGCGACCAAAACCGTCACTTCGCCGGTCTTGAACAGGCCGATCGCGCGCTCGCGCTGGGGTTGGCTCTTGTTGCCGTGGATCGCATTGGCGCCGATTCCGGCAGCATTGAGCATACGGACGATCTTGTCCGCCCCGTGCTTGGTGCGGCTGAAAACCAGCGCGCGCTCGATCTCCGTCGACTGGAAAAACAAAGTCAGCAATGCCGTTTTTTCGGCCTGATTGACGTAGTGAAGCCGCTGTTCGACACGCTCGACCGTGGACGCCACCGGCGTCACCGAAACTTCTGCGGGATCCCTAAGATATTGATCGGCCAGCTGCTTGATCGTTTTCGGCATGGTCGCGGAGAAGAACAAGGTCTGGCGCTTGGCGGGGACGATGTTCACGATCCGCTTCAATGCATGGATAAAGCCGAGATCGAGCATCTGATCGGCTTCGTCGAGCACGAGAATTTCCAGTTCACGCAGGTTGATTGCGCGCTGATCGACCAGGTCGAGCAGGCGGCCCGGCGTGGCGACGAGAACGTCGAGCCCGCGAGAAACGGTGCGAATGCTCTTGCCGTTGGGAACGCCACCATAGATCGCGCCGACCGAAAGGCGGATATGCTTCGCATAAGCCGAGGCGCTGTCGGCGATCTGCGCCGCCAGTTCGCGCGTCGGGGCAAGCACCAGCATCCGGATCTGGCCCGGCTTGGGAATGCGTTGCGCGGCGGCGAGCCGGTCCAGCGACGGCAGCATGAAAGCCGCGGTCTTGCCGGTCCCGGTCTGTGCAATGCCAAGCAGATCGCGGCCGGTCAGGACCGTCGGAATAGCCTGGGCCTGAATCGGCGTCGGTTGTGTGTAATTTTTTGCGGCGAGCGCCTGCAGGAGGTGCTTCGAGAGCCCAAGTTGTTCGAACGTCATTTAATACTTCCACATAGTCATGGCGCGCCGGACACGCCAAAAGGCGCCCGGCGAGCGGGAGAAAAAGAACCCCGCGTGATGTGGAGAACCTTGAAAACGAGACGCGGGCCGGTTCGCCTGTGGAGACGAATTCGATCACGCCGCTTGTCTGGAGGCGTCTCGTGTTGCGGTGCGATATAGAGGGATTTGCGCGATTGTCCAGTCCTGCGCTTAGGTAGGTGTCATCCGGCCCGCCTCGACGTGGAAGCGTGATGCCTGACCGATGCCTTCGAACAAGGCCGGCTCGGTCCCGGTCATCCACACCTGCCCGCGGCCTTCGAGCCGGGCGAACAGCGCCGCGCGGCGGCGTGGATCGAGATGCGCGGCGACTTCATCGAGCAGCAGGATCGGCGGCGCGCCCCTGCGCTCCGTCACCAGTTCCGCATGCGCAAGGATCAGCCCCAGCAACAACGCCTTTTGCTCACCGGTTGAGCAGCGCGCAGCGGGCATCTGTTTGGCGCGATGGGAGACGGCCAGCTCCTGCCGATGCGGCCCTACGGTTGCCCGCGCTGCCGCGCCGTCGCGCCCCCGGCTATTGCGGAGCTGATCGGCGAGGTCGCCGCCGTCCCAACCTTCAAGTGCGATGGACGCGCGGGCGAAATCATCGGCGGGCGTGGCTTGGAGCATTTCGTCGAGCGCGGCGACGGTTCGTGAGCGGGCCTCGGCGAGCGCAGCGCCATGCTCGGCCATGCCCGCCTCCAGCGCTGCCAGCCACGAGGGGTCGGCGCCGTCCGGCTCGGCAAGCAATTTGTTGCGCGCCCGCATCGCGGCTTCGTAGCGAGCGGCGTGGTGCGCATGCCCCGGCTCCAGCGCCAGCACCAACCGGTCGAGGAAACGCCGCCGGTCGCCCGCACTGCCCGCGAACAGACGGTCCATCGCCGGCGTCACCCACAGCACGGAGAGCCATTCGCT
>JBDSZD010000091.1:0-2846 GCA_039925325.1 Sphingomicrobium sp. | reverse complement strand
GCAGGGTTTCGCAGGCGACGGCAACGATCAGGATGCGCGCGAAGACATGTTCGCGTCGCAGACGGCAAGTTATAACGACAATCGCCTGGTCGGAACGGCTGCCACCACCGCGACCAGCAATTTCACGTCCGCACATCCGCTGTACAGACGCATCGCAGAGCTTGCTCGCATGCGCCTGACCAGTCCCGCACTGCGGCGTGGCACGACCGTCCTGCGCGCGACCGAAGACAGCCCCGGCCTGCTCGCATTCTCGCGCATTCTGAACGGCATTGAAGTGCTCGTCGCCTTCAACACCTCGGGGCAGGCAATCGAACGCAACATCGTGGTCGAAACGCGCTCCGGCCGCTTCACTGCGCTCGCAGGAATCTGCCCGGCGACTGCCTCTGCTTCCGGTAGCGCGCGCATCAGCCTGCCGCCGTTCGGATATGCGGTGTGCAATGCTCGCTGAGGGACTTCACACCGTTCCGCTGTCACAGACCACGGAACCTTGGTGGCGCGGCGCGGCAATCTACCAGATCTACCCGCGGAGCTTCGCCGACAGCAACGGCGACGGGATCGGCGACTTGCCCGGGATCACGGCCAAGCTTGATTATGTCGCGGGCCTGGGCGTCGACTGCGTCTGGCTGTCGCCCTTCTTCACCTCGCCGATGCGCGACTTCGGTTACGATGTATCCAATTATTGCGACGTCGACCCGATCTTCGGCACGCTTGCCGATTTCGATCGGCTGGTCGAACGCGCGCATGCGCTCGGCCTAAAACTGATCATCGACCAGGTCTATTCCCACAGCTCGATCGCCCATCCTTGGTTTCAGGAAAGCCGCTCCCAACGCACTGCAGCGAAGGCGGATTGGTACGTGTGGGCTGACGCGAGAGCGGATGGCTCGCCGCCCAACAATTGGCAGTCGGTCTTCGGTGGTCCGGCGTGGACCTGGGACGCGCGGCGCGGCCAATATTATTTGCACAATTTCCTTCCCGAGCAGCCGGACCTCCACGTTCATCACCCGGCCGTCCAGGAGGCGCTGCTAGACGTCGCGCGCTTCTGGCTCGATCGTGGCGTCGACGGCTTCCGCCTGGATGCGATCAACTTCACCATGCACGATCCGGAACTGCGGGATAATCCGCCTGCCCCGGACGGAGGCAAGAGGACCAGACCGTTCGATTTCCAGCAGCACCTGTACAACCAGTCGCACGCCGAGATCGTGCGCTTCATCGAGCGCTTGCGCGCTGTCACTGACCAGTATCAGCAGCGGTTCCTGCTTGCTGAGGTCGGCGGCGAACGGGCGCTTCCGGAAATGCACGCCTACACGCTCGGGCAGTGCCGGCTCAACAGCGCCTACAGTTTCGACTTTCTCTACGCGGAGCGACTGACGCCCCGGGTCGTGGCATCGGCGGTTGCGGCATGGCCCGACGATCCTGAGATCGGCTGGCCCACCTGGGCGTTTGAGAACCATGACGCTCCGCGGGCCGTGTCGCGCTGGTCGGATCCGGAGCACAGCGCGGCGTTCACTCGGCTCAAACTGCTGTTGCTGGCGAGTCTGCGGGGTACGATCATCCTCTATCAGGGCGAGGAGCTGGGCCTGACCCAAGTAGACGTTCCGTTCGATCAACTGCAAGATCCCGAAGCCATCGCCAACTGGCCGCAGACGTTGAACCGGGATGGCGCCCGAACTCCGATCCCGTGGCGGGCGCATGAACAGAATTTGGGCTTCACCGAAGGCCGGCCGTGGCTTCCGCTAGGCAACCATCATGACGTGCTCGCCGTCGATCGACAGGATGCCGATAGTGGGTCCACGCTGGGTTTTGCGCGACGCTGCCTTGTGCTTCGCAACAATCTGCTGGCTCTCCAGCTGGGAACGATGCGCATCCTGGAAGCGGGCGCTGCAATGCTTCGGTTCGAACGGGAGCATAAGGGCCAACGGCTCCTGTGCACTTTCAACCTGTCTGCCCGCGAGACCCCTTTCGCCGGCCCGGGCGGCCGGGACCTCCTGTCCTGCGGCAGCGTAAGCGAAACCCGTCTCGGCCCTTACGCCGCTGTCCTAGAGCAAGTCTCAGAGGGCAATTGCTGAGAACCTCAAGGCTAACGACCCGCCCCGTCCCCTCGCTGGCACCACCGACGAGATGGCCTACTCTTGGCTTCGGGCAGCTTCCAGCCTGCCCTCGTCGATCCCCGTCTTCTCGACCCCACTGTCATCGGATTTGTCCGGTCAGCCGGCGCCTTCCAAGCGGTCGAAGGAAAACGTCTGGTGGCGACTCTACAGGCGATGGGGTGCTGTCAGTTGAACGCTAACCAGTCTCCACTAGCGGCTGTGTCGTGATTGGGGGAATGATCTTGAGATTGTTTTCGTTCAAGCGCCACAGGACTTCTGCAGCGTCTTCATCCGTCGAAAACGCTGCATCGCTCGCTCTCGTCGTCGGAACGGGAGATGCGAGTTTTCCACGCGGTTGTTGGCCCAACGGCCGACCTCCTGCTTGTCCGCATTGCCGAGGTCGTTCATCGCAGCCCGATAAGATTTCAGGCCATCGGTGACGATTGCAGCAGGTGAGCCATAGCGCTTCAGCGCCTTCTTCATGAAGGCGAGTGCAGCTGTCTTGTCGCGGGTCTTCGTCACGAAGCTCTCGAGGATCTCGCCTTCGTGATCCACGGCGCGCCACAGGTAACGCATCTCGCCATTTACCTTCACGTACATCTCGTCGAGGTGCCAACGCCAGTGACGAAAGCGGTGCTGTCAGACTAACGCTAACTTGTCTCTGATGTGAAGGTGCGAGCCTCAGGAGTCAGAGAATGGTAAAAGCAATTTCGTACAAGCGCCACCGCTTCCCACCCTCGGTCATCCGAAATGCGGTCT
>JBDSZD010000090.1:0-16560 GCA_039925325.1 Sphingomicrobium sp. | reverse complement strand
CCGGGCGCGGACAAAGCGATGACCTTGGCGTTCCAGCGCTCGAGCTGGGCCAGTCGGCCGCGCGTTCCAATCTCGGTCTGCAACAGGCGTAAATCGCGTTGTGCGAGCACGATCTGGGTTTCGACGTCTTCAAGCGTGGCCCGCTCGGTCGCGACGCGGAGCGACACGAGGTAGCAGCCAAGCGCGGCGCCAGCACAACTGGCGACCATGAATACGGATTTGAAGCTGCTGACGCTCATTGCAGGGTACCCCAGGCTGGCGCTTCAGTGCGGATGGCGCTGCGCAGGCGCGCCGACCGCGCGCGCGGATTACGAGTGAGTTCAGCGTCGGACGGACCGACCGGTTTCGCGACCTCAGCAAACGTCGGATCCTTGGTTGCGCGCACTTCGGGGCGATGGCGCGATCCGGCTGGATTGGCGCCGCTGCGTTCCTTCAGGAAGCGTTTGACGATGCGGTCTTCGAGGCTGTGAAAGGTGACGACGGCAAGCCGGCCGCCCGGCTTCAATGCGCGTTCCGCTGCAGCAAGGCCCTGCTCCAGCTCATCAAGCTCGGCATTCAAATGGATTCGGATCGCCTGGAAGGTGCGGGTCGCCGGATCGCTTTTCTGACCGGCGCGAAAGCCGGAGGCGCGACGGACGATCGCGGCAAGCTCGCTGGTGCGTTCGATCGGGCGGGCTTTGACGATCGCGCGCGCAATCGACCGCGCGCGTGGCTCTTCGCCATATTCCTTGATAATCCGCGCGATCTCACTTTCGTCGGCCTCGTTGAGGAATTCGGCCGCGGTCAGTCCAGCCTTGCTCATGCGCATGTCGAGCGGGCCGTCGGACTGGAACGAAAATCCGCGTTCGGCGCGATCGATCTGCATCGACGACACCCCGATGTCGAACGCAATACCGTCGACCAGTCCGACTCCATGCTCAGCAAGAGCGCGGTCCATCTGGCTGAAGCGCTCTTCGATCAGGGTCAGGTCCGCGCTCGGGACGAGCGCCGGCCCTTCCGCGATCGCGTCCGGATCGCGGTCGAAGCCGATCACTCGTCCGGCCCCCGCAGCGAGCAAAGCGCGGGTGTAGCCGCCTGCTCCGAATGTTCCGTCGACCACGGTCTCGCCACGGGCAATAGCAAGCGCGTGGACGACGGCATCGACCAGCACCGGCACATGAGGAGGGGCTTCGGGGGATGCGCCGGTCATGCGCTGGACCCCCGTTCCTCAAGCCGGTAGCGGGCAATGTCCTTCAGATTCTCCGGGACGTTGCGGTCCTTGAGAAAAACAGCGGGATTCCAGATTTGGAACGTCTCGCCGGCGCCGAGGAACAGTGCGAGCTCCTCCAGGCTGCCCTTGCGGCGCATCATCGGCGGAAGAACGATTCGACCGGAGCTGTCGTACGGCACTTCCTCGGTGGCCGCGAACGCCATCAGATTGCGCTGTTGATACTCCAGTTGCGCTGCCGGGTTGGTCTCTTCCTTTTCCAGCAATCGTTCGAGCTTGGCATGTTTCAGCGCGGCGTAAGCGGGGTCGTAGGCGCTGAGGCACGGGAAGCTTTCATGGCTGGCGAGAACGATGGTCCTGGCATCGCCGCGCCGCTCGATCACCGAGCGCAGGAAGGCGGGCACGGAGACGCGACCCTTCACGTCCACCGCGTTGAGCGCACTGCCCTGAAACAGATGCTCTAACGCCACGACCACTCCTCGTTCGCAGCGCAAAGCCTCCCCGTTCGCGGAAACACCCGCGTTCGAATCGCAAATCTTGGGTCGAGCCCCTCGCTACGTCAGTGTTGGTAACTCAAGGACCGAGGGGATACAATGGGTTTTCATGCCACTACATGGGATTTGATGGTTCACAGAGGCAATTTAGGTGGGAATGCATGGTCTGTTCTTGCCTTGTTCCTGGCATCTCAAGCTGTGGATAAGCCTGTTGCTAAGCGAATCGAAGCGACTCAGGGCGATTCGATGCTGGTAAGTTCTTCAAGCAGCGCACCGAGGTTTTCGTCCTTGGGGCCGTCGAGCCGATCGATGTCGAGAAAGTCCGCGTCGGCAATGATCGTCGCGCGACCTTTACCGACCGCGCAGCGTGCAACCAACCGGTCAGCCGAGATCGAGCATTTGCCGAACAATGCACCCGGGGAGACGGTCAGCACGCGGCGGCTGCCGATGTGGCGCTCGGCCGGCCCACGCTCGTCCGGAGCCTCCAGCCGCAAGCCCCAGCGCTTGAGCAGTCCGGTGTCGGTGAACATCGGCGGCGGCCTCAGCGAATGTCCGAGTGGCCGCTGACTGTCCCATTCGACCATCGGGTCGGCAAGCAGCACGACCGCGCCCCCGCTCCGCACCCACGCATCGAGTTCGACCAGCACCTCGGCTGGCTGCGCGAAGGCGTGCGCAATGAACAACAGCCGGCCGCGCCTGAGGTTCGCCGCGTCCGCCACCGAAATCGACAATATGCGATAGCGCGCCTGCAACGCGTTCAAAGCGGCCGACCCGCCTCCCTGCAGCCCGAAGGTTTCCGGAAACACGATCGGGAGCGCCGTCAACAGCATCAGCACAGGCTTGCCCGATTCCTGGCCTGTTTGATGGCGCGGGGCGGACCGCGCCGCGAGCATCATGCCGGCAGCTGCGGCGAGCGCAAGCAAAGCGACGACCGCCGCCCGCACCGGCCACGAGCGCGGCCGAATCATTTGTCCGCGGTGTTGCTTGCGCTGCTGTTGGTATGGGCACCCGATCCCGGCGCCACGCCGAGTTCGGCAAGCGGTTCGCTCGACGCGGCGTTCAGTGCGGCGGTGTTTTCAGACACGCCGTCCTGGCCCTGTCCGGAGCGGGTGATCGCCGATCCGAGCAGGACCAGCAAAAAAGCGAACGCAAGGCCGGTCAGCCCGATGCGGATTCGCTGCGCGCTGCTGCCGGTATGTTCGACCATTGGCCGCAAGCTATGGTCCGGTCCGCGACATTGCAAGCTCGTGCTCTTGACTGTCGATTGTGCACCCGCGAAGAAGCGGTACCATGACTCGCACCCTTCTCACGCTCACATTCCTTGCCTCCGCTGCGTTAGCCGGCTGCAATAAGGAAGATCACACACTCGTCGAAGGCGGCGATAAGGACACCAACGTCACCAACGCGGCCGACATCGTGCTCCCGCCATCCATCGCCGCCAGCAAGGCCTATCGCTGCAAGGACAACAGTCTCGTCTATATCGATTGGATGAGCGACGGAGGGGCTCGTGTGAAGAAAGGGAAGGACGACGTCGGCGAACCGATCCCGGCCGGCGCACCAACCCTCTCCGGCGACGCCCAGGCGACCTCAATCACTTATAACGGGAAGAGCTGCAAAGCCTGAGCCACCAAGCATGACCATACCCCGGCCTCACCCGCCGGGGGTTTTTTTATGCGCCTTGCACGGCTAGTGCGCCGCCCATGATCACCCCGGAAATCGTCGCCGAGCACGGCCTTAGCCCGCAAGAATATGATCGCGTGCTTCACGCCCTCGGCCGCGAGCCGAACCTGGTCGAGCTCGGCATATTCTCGGTCATGTGGTCGGAACATTGCAGCTATAAAAGCTCGCGCATCCACCTTAAGAAGCTCCCGACCGAAGCGCCGTGGGTAATCTGCGGCCCGGGCGAAAATGCCGGGGTGATCGACATCGGCGACAATCAGGCCGCCATCTTCAAGATGGAGAGCCACAACCACCCGAGTTACATCGAGCCCTATCAAGGGGCCGCGACCGGCGTTGGCGGAATCCTGCGCGACGTGTTCACGATGGGCGCGCGTCCGATTGCGAACCTCAACGCGCTGCGTTTCGGCAATCCCGAACACCCCAAGATGCGCCACCTGATCTCGGGCGTGGTGGCGGGCATCGGCGGCTACGGCAATTGCGTCGGCGTTCCCACCGTTGGTGGCGAGGTCAATTTCGACCCAGCTTATGACGGCAACATCCTGGTCAACGCGATGACGGTCGGAGTCGCCGATCAGGACAAGATTTTCTACTCCGCCGCCAGCGGCGTCGGCAATCCGATCGTCTATGTCGGGTCAAAGACCGGGCGCGATGGAATCCACGGCGCGACCATGGCCAGCGCCGATTTCTCCGAGGACAGCGAGGAGAAGCGGCCGACGGTACAGGTCGGCGACCCGTTCACCGAAAAATTGCTGATCGAGGCCTGCCTCGAGCTGATGGCGTCCGACGCGATCGTCGCCATTCAGGACATGGGCGCAGCGGGCCTCACGTCCTCGTCGGTCGAAATGGCGAGCAAGGGCGGTGTCGGCATCCGCCTCGACATGAACGCGGTCCCGTGCCGCGAAGAGGGCATGACGCCCTATGAGATGATGCTGTCGGAATCCCAGGAACGGATGCTGATGGTGCTGAAGCCCGGCCGCGAAGCCGAGGCCGAGGCGATTTTCCACAAGTGGGAACTCGATTTCGCGGTCATCGGCGAAGTGACCGAAGCTGGCCCGGATGGGGGCCACATGGTGCTGGAATGGAACGGCGAGACCGTCTGTGACATCCCGCTCGGTCCGCTCGCCGACGACGCGCCACTCTACGACCGGCCGCATTTGTCCCGTGAGGAATATAAGGCCTGGGCGCAGGTCAAGCCGCTCGGCGATGTGCCCGAAAGCACCGACATCGCCGCTGACCTTTTGAAACTGATGGCCTCCCCCAACCTCGCCAGCCGGCGTTGGATCTGGGAGCAATATGACAGCCAGGTCGGCGCGGACACCGTCCAGCGCCCCGGCGGCGACGCCGCGGTGGTGCGCGTCCACGGCACCAAAAAAGCGCTGGCGATGACGACCGATTGCACGCCGCGATACTGCTACGCCGACCCCTACGAAGGCGGCAAGCAAGCCGTCGCCGAAGCCTATCGCAACCTGTGCGCGGTCGGCGCCAAGCCGCTGGCGATCACCAACTGCCTCAATTTCGGCAACCCGCAGCGGCCCGAGATCATGGCGCAAATCATCGGCTGCCTTGAAGGGATGTCCGACGCCTGCCGCGCGATGGATTTCCCGATCGTGAGCGGCAACGTGTCGCTCTACAATGAGAGCAAGGCCACGGGCGGTGGAAGCGCGATCCTGCCGACGCCGGCGATCGGCGGCGTGGGGTTGCTGGACGATTGGGAAAAAAGCGCGACGATTGGGTTTAAGACTGAGGACGAAGACATCCTGCTCATCTTCGCGAGCATGCCAAAGCATCTTGGCCAATCCCTGTGGGCACGAGAGGTCCTGGGCCGACATGGCGGGCCTTCTCCTCCCGTTGACCTCGACGCGGAAAGGCGCGTTGGCGAGTTTATCCGGGCCCAGATCAAGTGCGGCTCAGTCACAGCGGTGCATGATGTGGCGGACGGCGGTTTCCTCGTCGCAGTTGCTGAAATGGCATTGGCGGGCGGGATCGGCGCAAAGATCGATTTCGGTGAGCCGACGGGACTTGCTGGTCTGGCATTCGGCGAAGAGCAGGCGTGTTACGTGGTCACCGTACCAAACGCCCTCAGCTTCCTGCGCGCCATGACCAACGAGAGCTCCTTTGGAGTGACCGCAATCTGTTTTGGCGAGACGGGTGGCGACGGCATTGCGATCTCAGCTCAGCGTTTGATCGGAGAAGTCCCCCTCACCGATCTCCGCGCCGCGCACGAAGGCTTCTTCCCCAAGCTGATGGGCGCCGACGCGGCGCTGGCTTGATCGTCATTGCGAGGAGCCGAAGGCGACGCGGCAATCCAGAAACGTGGATTGCTTCCCCCGGATCGGGTCCGGGGTCGCAATGACCATGTGATGAGCGTAGGCTGGGCTGGTTAGGGGAAGCGCCATGATCCGCACCATCGCACTCGCGACATTCGTCGCCGGAACGCTCGACATCACGATGGCGGCGGTCGACGCCACGCTCAAGGGCGGGAAGACGACCGGCATGCTGCGCTCCGTCGCGAGCGGGCCATTTCCGGGCGCCGGCGATTGGGGAGCGCCGGGTGCGGCCGCCGGCCTTGCAGTCCACTTCGCCATCATGGCCGTGATGGCCGCCGTCTTTGTGTTTGCCTATCTCCGCAGCAAACGCGTTCGCGCGCATCCGCTGATCGCGGGCGCGCTGTACGGCGTCGGGTTGTGGCTGGTGATGTACGGGCTGGTGCTGCCCGCCCGCTTCGGTTTGCCATTCCCGAACCCCGACCCGGTCGAGATCGCCAAGCAGCTGTTCGCCCATGTCGTACTGGTCGGGTTGGTGATCGCCTTCATCGCATCGCGGACGCTGCACGCGCGCCGGTGAATCTAGTTGCGAATGTGTCGCAGTAGCGCTATAGCCAAGTCATGATTGTTTGCGTGTGCAATGCCATTCGCGAGGAAGAGATCCGCGGCATCGCCAAGTGCGGTGCGCGTTGCCCGAGGTCGGCTTACGCGGCGCTCGGCTGCGAACCGCAATGCTGCACCTGCCTGCCCTATGCGCAGGAAATCATCGATGAAGTCCACGCCGAGGCGCGCAAGATCGACCGTATCGCCGCCTGAACTTGTGGATGCGACTGACTCTCATTCGCAAAGAAACCGCAGTTTTCCGCCGCTTTACTATAGCATCGACCAACGATTGCGCCTAGGCGATCCTTTGAAAAGGAGACCGCCATGAAGGGCAACCCGCGCGTCATCGAACTGCTCAACGAAGCCCTCAAGGCCGAACTCACCGCCATCAACCAATATTGGCTTCACTATCGCATGCTCGACAATTGGGGGGTGAAGAAGCTCGCCGAATATGAGCGGCACGAATCGATCGACGAGATGAAGCATGCCGACAAATTCTCGGAGCGCATCCTGTTCCTTGACGGCCTGCCCAACTTCCAGGCGCTGAACCGCCTACGCATCGGCGAAAATGTCGAGGAGGTGCTCAAGGCCGACCTCGAGGCGGAATATGAAGCGGTCGAGATGTACCGGAACTCGGTCGCAGAGTGCGAAAGCCTGCGCGACTTCGCCAGCCGCGACCTGTTCGCCGAAGTCCTCCGCAACGAGGAGGAACATGTCGATTTCCTCGAAACGCAGTTCGAGATGATCGCGCGCATGGGGCTGCAGAATTATATCCAACTCCAGTCGGAAGCCGCCGAAGCATAGACGACCCCGTCATGCTGAACTTGTTTCAGCAGCCATTTTGACGGCAGAACAGTGCTAGACCAGACGGATCTGGGTGACGGGGGGCTGTTGAATGAACCGAACTTCGGCTGCAACCGATCGGATCGTCGCGCTCGACGTCATCCGCGGCATCGCGGTGATGGGCATTTTCTCGGTCAACGTTATCGCCTTCGCCTTCATCGAGCCCGCTTATTTCAATCCCCCCACGATGGGCGGTCACAGCGGCGCCGACCTTGCCACTTGGGCGGTCAACGCAATCATCATCGACGGCAAGATGCGCAGCCTCTTCTCGATGCTGTTCGGGGCCTCCGTCTTGCTGGTGATCGACCGCGCAAGGGCGTCAGGCCGATCCCCCGCCGCGACCCATTTTGCCCGCATGCTCGTCCTCGGACTGATCGGACTCACACATTTCTACCTGATCTGGTGGGGCGACATCCTCTTCTCCTACGCGGCGGCGGGCTGCGTCCTGTACCTGTTCCGCAACCGCGAACCGAAAACGTTGCTGTGCTGGTCCGCCGGATTGTTTTTCATCAATGCGGCGCTGCTATTCGCACTCACGACCGGTCTCCAGTCGCTCGAAAGGGCCGCGCATGCGCCCAACGCCGCCGCGGCTGACGTCCGCGAGTGGCAGGAGCAGACACGCTTCATCACCGCAACTCCGGACGAAGCGGCGCGGCAGATAGCGATTGCCCGGAGCGGCATCGGCACGCGGGTCGGAGCGACAATCAATGAGCGCGGGCTCGAGCCGCTAATCCTTCTCGCCATGACTTCGGGGGAAACGATCGCGCTGATGCTGCTCGGCATGGCCTTATTCCGAATGGGCTTCCTGACCGGTGAGTGGCCCGACCACGCCTACCGCCGCACTTCCACCTGGACGCTGGCTATCGGCATTCCGGCGACAGCGTTGCTGGCTTTTCTGACCTGGTCGAGCGGCTTCGACGTCATCGCCATCATGACCAATTCCATGGTCCTGTCGACGCCGCTGCGCCCGTTGATGGCGGTCGGCTATGCTGCCTTGATCATCCTTCTCGCTCGCAACGCGAACGGAATGCGAGACCGCATCGCAGCTGTGGGACGCTGCGCCTTCACCAATTATCTGGGCACTAGCATCCTCGCATCACTGATCTTCTTCGGCGACGGCCTGGGTCTCTTCGCCCGGCTCTCCCGCTTCGAATCATGGCTGTTCGTGCCCCTGTTTTGGGTGCTGATGCTGGCCTGGTCGAAGCCTTGGCTCGACCGCTTCCGCTACGGTCCGCTCGAATGGCTGTGGCGAAGCCTCGCCCGGCTTGAGCTTCAGCCGATGCGCAAGCAAGTCTTGGCCGCAGCCTGACTATTTCGCCGCGAGCGCGCTCCGGTCCGCCTTCGCCGGGTCCGTCTCCCCAAGATAGAAGCTGGGGTGCGGCGGCTGATTATAGGCGCTGTTCTGCCACGCAATCGCAAGCCGGTACTGGCGGTCGTGCATCAGCGTCGGCATCCGGTGCTGCGTCGGGAACGGCGTCGCATAGATGCGCAGCGACTGGCCGTCCTCGGCGCGCAGGATCACCTCCTCGCGCCAGTCGCCCAGGATGTCTCCGCTTAGGGCCGGCGTAGCCTTCGTGCCATTGTTCGAGCCGGCGCCCGCAGCGTCGAGCAGAACGCGGCTTTCCCCCGCCTCCCAGTCCCACTTGTACACGCGGTTGCGGTCAAGCAGCTCGCGCAGCCGGTCGCCGTCCCACCATATGCCGAAGTTCACCTGGTTGGGGCGCTTGCCGATCACGCGGCCCTTCACGTCGTAAAGGTCTTGCGAATTGCTGGCCCACGCCTCGGCACCCGGGTAGCGCGGGTCGATGTCGAGTGCGACCCCGCGGCCCGTGTCCTTGTCGGCCTTGGTGGTCCACAATATCTCACCAGTGCGCGCGTCCATCATGGCGCTCCCGACATTGCCGCTCTGACGCATATTCTCGTGCACGCCGAACTTTTCGAGACCGGGCCGCGTCGGGTCGAGGTCGGACACGTGCATCGCGTCGCCATGTCCAAGCCCGGCAGACCACAGCCCGCGACCATTGTCGTCGACCGTCATCGAGCCGTAAACAATCTCGTCGCGCCCATCGCCGTCCACGTCCGCGACGCTCAATTGGTGGTTGCCGTTGCTTCCGAACTTGGCGTTGCCGGGCGCGTTCGAATCGAAGAACCAGCGCACCGACAGTTTGCCGTTCCACCAATCGTACGCAGCCATCGTGCTGCGTGCATAATAGCCGCGGGCCATCACCGCGCTTGGGCGTTTGCCGTCGAGAAAGGCGACCCCGGCATTGTGCCGGTCGGAACGGTTGGCGTAGCCGTCGCCCCAGGTCGCCGCGAGTTCCCCAGTCTTCGGCTCAAGGCTGTTGGAGCGCGCCGGCACATAATCCACCGTCGCCATGGCGCGGCCGGTGCGGCCATCGAACACGGAAAGATATTCGGGGCCCCTGAGGATGCGCCCCTCGAGCCGCGCAATCATGCGCCCGTCCGGCAGTGTCGTCGCGCCAGTGCGGTCGCGCTGATCGACTTCGCCGGAGGTGCCGCGCCAGTCGGCCCTGCCATCACCAATCACCTTGCCGGTGCCGTCGACCGTACCGTCCGCGGTCTTGGCGATCATCTCCGCGCGGCCATCGCCATCGAAGTCATAGACCAGAAATTGGGTATAATGCGCGCCCGCGCGGATGTTGCGGCCCATGTCGATCCGCCACAGTTTTTTGCCGTCGAGGGTGTAGGCGTCGAACAGGACCGGACCGGTATAGCCCGCAAAAGCATTGTCCTTGCTGTTCGAGGGGTCCCATTTCAGGACGATTTCATACCGTCCATCGCCGTCGAGATCGCCGACGCTCGCGTCATTGGGAACGTAGGTATAGCGTTCTCCGGTCGGGGTCGCTCCGCCCTCCGGCACGTCGAGCGGGATCGCGAGATAGCCGCTGCGCCATACCGGCACCGCCGCGCTCCGCGCGCCTTTGCTTCTCCCGGCGACCGAAGCCACCGCATAACTGCCGTTCAGCGACGGGTCCGGATCGAGAAAGTTCGTCCCGCCTGCGAGCGGGCTCCGGTTCAGCTTGCGGCCGTCGCGATAGACGTTGAATCCCAGCCCGCGCGGCTCGGTCGCAAGCAGCCGCCAGCTCACGAGAACCCCCGCACCCGAGGGGACCGCAACCACGCCGCGGTCGAGTTTTTCAATCTGCCATGTTGTGCGCCCACCCGGCGCCGGGACCTGCGCAATGGCCGGAACTGCGAGAGCGGAAGCACAGCACATCAGGCCTCTCGACAAGATTGCAACACTTCGCATCAACCTCTCCTCGCACCCCGTTTTGAGGGTTGCCAAACATCAGACATGAATACATGATGAAATCTAGTTTCATAATATGAATGTGCCAAGCTAAATTGGCGCGTCATGGATCAAAGCGGCGGGGACGGGCGGCTCACACGGGTGCAGCCGAGGCGGAACGGCCAGAAAACAGAAGCCGAAAACGGCCGGAAGCATATAGCGGGAGAGGTAATAATGACTCGGAAGATCGATTTGTCGCTGCTGGCGAAGTCAGGCGCGTCCCTACTTGCAATCGCGGTCGCGTGCAGCAGCAGTGCGGCATTCGCGCAAACCACGGCGCCGGGCGGCACGACTGCTTCGGATGCGCCGGCACCGTCGGGTAGCGCTGTCGAGGACAGCGCAGCACCGACCGCAGCGGAAGAAGTCATCGTCGTCGGCTCGCGCGCAAGCCAGCAGTCGGCGAACAATCGCAAGAAGCGCGCTCGCACCGCGACCGACTCGATCGTCGCCGATGACATTGGGTCCTTTCCTGACCGCAACGTCAGCGAGGCGATGTCGCGCCTACCCGGCGTCGCGCTTAACCGGAACGATTTCGGCGAAGGCGAAGGCGTCAGCATCCGCGGCAATGGCATGGGCCAGATCCGGGTCGAGCTGGACGGGGTGGGCGTACAGAGCACAACGGGCGTCGCAACAACTGGCGCGGATGCAGGTCGTAGCGCAGATATGCGGGAGCTTCCCGCCGAGCTCGTCAAGAGCATCGACGTAGTCAAGGGCTCGACAGCGGACATGACCGAAGGCGGGCTCGGCGGCTCGGTCCAGATCCAGACTCGCACCGGCTTGGATTTCAAGAAACCCTATCTGTCACTCCGTGCTGGTGCCCAGCGCAACTCGCTTAGCCGCAAGATCACGCCGGACTTTAACGCCGTTGCAGCTAGCCGTTTCTTTGATGACCGTTTGGGCGTCATCATGTCAGGATCGTACAATCATGTGCGCAACGACAGCCATCGCATCGAGAATACGACCAGCGGCAATACCACCTACAATGCGCTGTTCGACTTCGATAATTCGCCAGATAAGACGTTCACATTCAACCCCGCGACCGTCGGGACGGACGCTGCCGACGTCAACTTCGGGAACAGTTTCGACACGACCGGCGCGGCCGGCCTCACCCCGCGCGAGCTGGTGACTGCGGCGGCCGGCGCAACGAGCAAAGCACAATGTTTGACGATCTTCCCGTACGTCGCGACCCAAACCGAGGCGCAACGCGGACAACGCATCCTTGAGCAGCAAACCTGCCTCAATCAGTGGAACGACTATACGCCGGCGCTGATCCGCCACTTTACACCTTATCAGGATGAAAAGCGCATTGCGCTTGATGCTCGCGTCGACTTCAAGGTGACCGACAATCTTACCGTTTACGGCAAGGTCACGCAGGCAAACCGAAAGGTGGACGACCAGTTCTCGAGCCGCAATCCGCTCAGCATTTTCCGCCAGAATCAGGCAGGCACCTTCGGCCTCTCCAACCCCGGCGGCAACCAGCCTTACCTTCGCACCCTTATCCCGACCCCCGGCTTTTACCTTTACGGAACGGGTATCAACAGTTCCGGCGGAGCGCCGCTGCCGGCGGCCGACCGCAACAGGCCAGTCCGGGGTGACGTGATCAATGTCGTTCCGGGCAGCGTGACCGTCGACGATAATCACTACGTTACGCAGCTGACATCGACCAACAATGACGTCAACATCGATCAGATCTCGAACGTGATCGATTCCAAAACGCGTTATATGCAGGGTGGCGCGCAGTACCGACTCAATCGTCTTGAGATTGATGCATTCGTTGGATCTGCAAAGGCCAAGACTACCCGCGCCGATATGCGGACCAACCGCACCTATCGATATGGCGATGCAACGATTGCGATGCAGCCTAGTGGCCTATGGAGCTTGGAGCTGCCCGACAATTACGACGAAACCGACATGGCGAACTTCGTCCAGTTGCGGGCACCCGCCTGCCTGACCATCACCGGTCAACCGACCACGCCCCCGAATTGCATCGGGCAAGCTGCTGTGACGCCCACTCTAACGAACCCGGCCTCCTCGCCGGCTTACACCGTCGGCCAAATGCCGCTCGCGACTAATTCGTTCAGCGTTTCTTATTCCCCGCGCATCGGGGAAACATCGGAGAAGATCGCCAAATTCGACCTTGCTTACCGCACTGACGGGATCATCCCGTTCATCACTCGGGTCAAGGTCGGCGGACAATATCGCAACCCGACGATCGATAGCTGGGGCGCTGGCGGCTACACCGCCCGCGGCACGGTCGACTTACCGGGAACCGCTAACGATGTCTCACCAATAATCGTGCCCACCGCCAACGTTCGCGGTTCGCTGCGCGCCTGCGAACCCACCGCCGGATCTTCGGCACCCGGAGGATTGTCGTGTAATTACGGCTTTGTTCCAAGCACCGAGTTTCTGAACGTTCGCCAGGGCGTCGATACGTTGACCCCGGCGGAGCTCCAAGCGCTGTTCACAGACAATCTGGGCGAGCGATTCCACTTCTTTCGCGGCTACCCGGGCGGCGGCGACTTGCCGCCTGGCTGGCAGGGTATTCAGACCGACAAGCTGTTCAGCGAACTCGGCGCCTATCAGTTCATGAACTTCGACTGCGTCAAGACCTGCATCGGCAGTGACGGACAAGTCTATGACCAGCCGCTCACCCAAGCCAGCGAAGTCTTCAAGAATATCTACGGCATGGTCGATTTCGAGTTGCGGATGCCGCTTGGGATGCGCTTCGACGGCAACGTCGGTATCCGCGGCGTGTTCGTGAAACGCGATCTGACGGGCAACAACACGCTCAACGTCATCCGTATCATCCCCGGCGTGTTCAGTCCGGCGAACCCTACTGCCGCGGCGGGCTTCACTACCCAGGCCCTGGTTCAAAACATCAATTTCAAAGGCAAGCGGCGCGACTGGCTGCCCAGCGTCAACTTGAACCTGTGGGCATTCAACGATACCGTTGTCCTGCGCGCCTACGGGGGCAAGACATTGTCACACCCGAATGTCAGCAGTCTGACACCGGGCGGTAACTGCACGGTCGACCAGCGTGAGCTTTTCGAAGCGGATGGCCCGGATACTTTCGGATGCGGTGGCCGCTTCGGCAATCCCAACCTGAAGCCCTTCTCGGCCCAAAACCGCAACCTTAGCCTTGAGTGGTACCCCAATCGCGACACGGTTTTCTCGGTCGCTTTGGCCAAGCTCAGGGTGAAAACAGGGAACCCGATTGCGGTGTCGGAGAACTATGCTCCCTATGAAGGGACGGAGCGTGCGGAAGAGATCGACCCGATCACCGGTGCACGTCTCGGTGACATCACGTTCACCGTTCCGACCTGGGCGAACGGACCCGGCTTTAACCGGCGGATACTTGAGTTCAGCGCCAAAACGGCGTTCACGTTCCTGCCCTGGATACTTCGTCACACCGGAGTGGATGCCAACATCTCAATGCTAAAGTCGGCGATAGTCGGCAACGGCATCCAAGATCCGCATACCGGCGACAAGCTGATGCCTCCGGGGGAGTCCAAGCGCTACACCAACCTATCGCTCTGGTACGACGACGGTAAGCTGAACATGCGCGTTGCGTGGCAAAAGCGCTCCTCGCGGTTCCGCTGCATCGCGCCGTGCGGCGGCAACGCGGTCAACGCCAACTATCCAGGCGAAGGCTGGACCAATGTCCGTCTCGTGGCTCCAGGTTACCTTCCTGGCGCTCCGCTGTTCGACGATGGCGATGCCTATATCGACGCGAAGATGTCCTACAACGTGAACAAGCATTTGCAGGTTTACCTGGAGGGCCGCAATTTGACCCGACAGGCCCAAACCATTTCATTCGGCCAATATTTGCAGACAGCGGAGAACGGTCCGGTCATAACGCGTTTCTCCTATCCAGGTCGCCGCATCCTCGGCGGAGTGCGCGTTCAGTTCGGCAACTAACAGAGAGTCCTGCGCCTGCCCGCGCCGGAATGCTTGAAACAACTGGCTCCGGTACCTTTGGGTGCCGGAGCCAGTTTGTTATGGTACGCAGGCATTCGATCGGGAGATTTTCTCATGTGTCGGCGTACCCTCGTCCTTGGCGTCATTTTCGCGACTTCCGCTTGCACTCCTCACGCCATCGCACCGGCAGCGCAGAGCACGCAGGGGCCCGCGCAATGCTTCTGGGCATCCTCCGTCAGCGGCTTCAGCGACGCCGGTCCGGACCGCGCCCTCGTCCGGATCGGCGGACGGGAAATGTGGGAAATGACCCTCTCGCCCGGATGTCCGGACGTGAACTGGGCGATGAAGATCGGCATCGTTTCGCGCGGTGGCGAGCGCATCTGCACCGATCGGCCCGCCGAACTGGTCGTGCCCTCGGCCAGCGGCAGCTCCAGTCAGCGTTGCCTGGTCCGAACCGTCCGCAAGCTTTCGCCAGAGGAGTCCGCCGCGGCGCGAAGGGCAGTCCCGCCGCGCTGATGGCTGCGCTTTCCAGCGAGCAGACCGGCATTGTCGCTACGTCCCTTGAACAAGGGAGCGAAGCGGCTCGCAATTTGCTCGACAAGCCGTCGGTCGAAGCCTTGGAGCTGGCCCGCCCGCCGCTCGACGAACTGCCGTATCGCGACTTGGTTCGCGCCCTCCTGGGCTGCCAGGGCTTCAAACTCGATTTCCGTGGTCAGAAACCCGCCGCGGTGCTGGCGATGGTCACCGAGCAACTCGTCGGTCCCGGCGCTTTCCTGCGGGAGCGCGCCTTGCTGGCCGAGGAGATTGCGGCGCTTGAGACCTTTGCGACCGGCCTGGTCGGCGCGGAGCGTGCGCAGACCTCGATCCGTACCTATTTTGCGCCTGGCGATCTCGTCTGGCACGTCGATCGGGTGAATGAGCGGAACGCCTTCCGCCTGGTGTGGCCGATCGGGCGTCCAGCCGGGATGTATGTCACGCCCGCAACCAATATCGACCCGCAAATGCACCTTGCTTTCATGCGCCGCGAACATCCTTTGCTGTGCCAACTCGACACGCGGGTGCTCAACGCCGGCGTCGATGTCGAGCGCCTGTGGGCGCATCGCCCGGCGCAGCTGGCGGCGATGACCAGCGGACGATTTCCCTTCCTCCGCGACCCGCGACATGAGTGGCAGGTGCAACCGAACGCGATCAGCATTCATCGCGTGGAAACGCCGGCGCAGCGGGGCACGTACCATCGCTCATCCTGGGCCAACCGATCGGCGCCCGGCCTGCAGATCGTCATCACCGTTGCGGCGGACTAGCCCGCCATGAGGACGCGCCCGTTCGGTAAGACCGGCCTGTCCGTTTCCGAGCTGACCTTTGGCACATCGGCTTTGGAGCGCGGCGGCGAGGAGGCCCAGGCGGCGCTTGTCCTTGCCCTGCATCACGGCATCAACGCGGTCGAAATCGGGGCCGGGGGCGCGGCCGAAGACATTGTTGGCGATATTCTTCGACAGGAACCCGTGCGAGGCCCGGTCCACGTCTTCTCGCGCGCCAGCTCCCTCGTCCGATTCGACCTGCCTTCGCCGCACATTCCCGCCTACGAGGCCTATCCGGGCAGCCACCTCTGCGGTGAAACGGAAGCCTCGCTGAAGCGACTTGGCGTCGAACGCCTGGGGTGTCTGATGCTGCACACTTGGTGCCCGGAATGGCTTGAGGAAGGCGATTGGCTGGAAACGCTCGTCCGGCTGCGTGATGAGGGCAAGATCGCCGCCATCGGGGTGTCGTTGTTCGACCACGATCTGGACAGCGGCGCTCAGGTGGTCGCGAGCGGCGCGATCGACTGCATCGAGTTCATGTTCAACATCTTCGATCAGGGCGCCGGATCGTCGATGCTGCCGCACTGCGACCGGCACGGCGTCGCAGCCATTGTCCGTTCACCTCTATATTATGGGGCGCTGTCATCGCAGTTCGCGGCCCGAGGTCCGTTCGCCGACGAAGATTGGCGCGGGGCCTATTTTTATGACGAGCATCGCGCTGAAACCGGGCAGCGGGTCGCTGAAGTTGGAAAGCTCGCCACTGCGCTGGATCAAAGCATCAGTGACCTCGCAATCCGCTATGCCATCTCACACCCAGCGGTCACGACCGTCGCTGTCGGCATGTCCTCGCGCACGCAGGTCGAGGCAAATGTGCGAGCGGTCGGGAGTGGTGGATTGGAGGCGGAGGCGATCGCCAAGCTTCGGCGGCATCGCTGGCTTTGCT
>JBDSZD010000089.1:0-10240 GCA_039925325.1 Sphingomicrobium sp. | reverse complement strand
ATCGTGCGTAATTATGGCGGAGGAGCACCGGACTCGAGCCTGCCAGCGATTTATCCGCGGCTGAAGCCCGACGACGCCGGTCACCTGGAAGTCCAAAGCCCGTCGTGGCGACCGCAGCTGATCGTTATCAACCTCGGCACAAACGATTTTTCAACTCCGCTCAAACCCGGTGAGAGATGGACAAATGATGCGGAGCTGACCGAAGCCTATCGCGCGCGGTACGTTCAATTCGTGCGCGGTCTTCAGAAAGGGCAACCTCAGGCGCGCTTCATCCTGATGGGTTCGGACCTGTTCTTCGCAAAAGTGGAGGGTGTGGCCGCTGAGTTGAAGCGCGGCGGGCTCGACCGCGTATCGACGCTCCGGTTCGCAGGCCTCGATTATGGCGGCTGCGATTATCATCCATCCCTGTCTGATGATCGGACGCTGGCGGATCTTTTGCAGACGGAAATCGAGCGCTTGCGTTCGTTGCGCTAGGGGGCAAGTCGTGCTTGGCGCTCGGTCGCCGTCCGCGTAATGGCCGGGTCCACACCGACCGGTGGCGTGCTGCGGAGAAAAGATTTGAAAATTCTCGTCACTGGAGCTGCGGGGTTCATCGGCTTTTCAACGGCCTTGGCCCTCCTGCAGCGCGGCGACCGGGTGATCGGCATCGACAATCTGAACGATTATTACGACCCCGCGCTCAAGCGCGCTCGGCTGGAGCGGCTTGAGGGTCAGTTTGGAGAGGCCTTCACGTTCCACAAGCTCGATTTTGCCGACGCCGCTGCTTTAGCTTCAACCTTGGATGCAGCGGATTTCGACCGCATCGTCCATCTCGGTGCCCAGGCGGGGGTCCGCTACAGTATCCAGAACCCCGCCGCTTATGTGCAGTCGAACCTCGTCGGTCACTGCAACATGCTGGAACTCGCGCGGCAGCGACAGTCGAGCCACTTCGTCTATGCGTCCTCGTCATCCGTATATGGGGGCAACACCAGCCTCCCGTTCCGCGTCGAAGACCGCGTCGATCATCCTTTGTCGCTCTACGCCGCGACCAAGAAGGCCGACGAACTCATCAGTGAGTCCTATGCGAATATCTTTCGAGTGCCCGCCACCGGGTTGCGCTTCTTCACGGTCTACGGACCGTGGGGCCGCCCGGACATGGCAATGTGGATCTTCGTCAAGGCGCTGATGGAGGATCGCGAGCTTCCGGTCTTCAACGGCGGCGATATGCGCCGCGATTTCACCTACATCGACGACATCGTAGGGGGCATTTTGGCGTGCCTGGACCACCCGCCGGTCGACGATGGCGAAGCCAAGGCAGGGGGCAGCCGAGCACCCCACGCGCTTTACAATATCGGTAATAGCCGCAGCGAAGAATTGATGCGCGTGATCGCGCTGCTGGAGCATGAAACGGGCAAGACCGCGCGCATTGCCCGTTTGCCGATGCAGATTGGGGATGTACCCGACACCTTCGCCGACATTAGCGCGATCGAGCGAGACCACGGCTATGTACCGCGCACTGCGATCGATGAAGGAGTACCGAAGTTCGTTCGTTGGTATCGGGACTTTTACGGCCTCTGAACGCCGATTCACTCCCCCTGAATTAGTCCGCGTTCCAACCGCCCCATGAGCGCACGGGCGGGACTTTGCACCGGCTCTTCGACTGAGTTGCCCTCATCGAGACGCCTGACCCTGGCGTAAAGATCGGCGCTCGCCCCGATCAGTCGCTTGGCAGCTGCTGGCAATTGGGCGACGATTTCGGGATCGCTGTCCTGGGCGTTGCCGAGCCGGCGTTCCGGCCGTCGCCCATCGAACGCGGGGATCTCACCCGATTCCACGGCTTTTTGCGTCAGCAGCCAAGCAACGATATGCATGATCCGCGTCGTGACTTTAAGAGACTCACAAGCAAACCCGACGCGCGCAAACGGATCGAGTTCGGTTCGTTCGCTACGGCCGACGTCGTCGAAATAGGCTCGGGCCTCATCCGCAAGCAGCAACGCCTCCGTATAGAAGCCGTCGATCAAGCGCGGCGCGATCCGCACTTCAGATTGAAAATAGTCGTCCGATTCGTTCATCATTGCTCTGAGTGCCACCAATCAACGATCATAGACAACGATCAAGAGCCACGAAGCGGCATCATCTCACAACTATCGTCCCGCGACGGGACAATCAGGCGCTGATGTCGGGAATTGCCGAATCGTTGATCAGCTGGATCTGGTCCTTGACCTGCAGCTTGCGCTTCTTCAGCCGCGCAAGCTCGATCTGGTCGTGCACCCCAGCTTCGATCAATTCCTCGATCTGCTCGTCGAGCCTTCGGTGCTCCTGCTTGAGCGCTACCAGAAGCTGCGTGGGCTGGTCGTCATTCATCACAATAGCAGGGTCCTAGTCGAACTTGGTGCAGCCCTCAAACGGATGAATACTAATCGACGATCCGCGCGCGAAGCCGGTCGAGCGGATCGAATGTCCCACGACAAGTGCTTCAATTCGTGATTTACTGCGAAGCTGTCACGAACATTCACGGAAGGAATCCCCACCGATGGAAAATGGACACGTCGAGGCACTGGCATCCAAGCATGCGGCGCTCCAGTCCCGCATCGATCAGGAAGAGCACCGGCCACACCCCGACGAGAACCTGCTTCATCGGCTCAAGAAGGAAAAGCTCCGCCTTAAGGATGAATTGCTCGGCCATTAGACAGGCGCCGCTCCCGGCTCAGGTCAGTCGTCGCGCGAGACCTTTTCGGTCCGCTCATGCTTTTCCTGAGCTTCGAGGGTCATCGTTGCAATCGGACGTGCTTCGAGACGGGCTAGCGAAATCGGCTCGCCGGACACTTCGCAATAGCCATATTCGCCCTGGTAAAGACGGCGGATCGCGCTATCGATCTTGCCGATGAGCTTGCGCTGACGATCGCGCGTACGCAGTTCGATGGACCAGTCGGTCTCGCTTGATGCCCGATCGGCAACATCGGGTTCGCGAAGCGAGTCGACCTGAAGCTGCGCCATGGTTGCTCGCGACTCTTCGACGATCGCCTCTTTCCAGTTTATCAACTTGCGCAGGAAATAAGCGCGGTGGCGGTCGCACATGAATTCGACGTCGTCCGAAGGATTATAGCCCTCGGACAGAATCAACCGGTCGAACGGTCCGAAACTTTCACTGTAGATGTCGACTAATGCCGTCGCCATAAAACCCTCCCACCGTGCGCCGTATCGTTGATACTGGCGCAAATACCCGCCGCCTGCTGCGCCGGGCCACCGGTCAGCCGGAGGCGAATTTGCGAAACTTACCCGGGACTTAGACCAGGTAAGTCGGCTTTCCCCGACCGCGCCTATAGATAAACGGAGAAGCCTTAACAAGAACTGACGAGCCAAACTGCCTAAATTGCGCAAGCTGTTGCGATTTTGGCGCTATTCTACTTCGTGCGGAGAGAAGGAGCAGCCAATTTGAGACACGTTGCAGCGATTGATGCCTACTCGGCGGAATGCAGAAAGCGCCGGGATGCTCCCTCAAGCACGATCGCGGTCAACCTGCCAGATTGGTAACATCCGGTGTCCACTCCGATCCGGTTACTTGCGATATCCGGTTCCTCGCAAATCGTATGGCCATGAATGACGAAAAATCCGTGATCAGTGCTGTCGTCGAGGAAACCTTGTCGGATCCAACGCAGATCGCGCGAACTTTGCTCGGCGAGTGCAACCCCTGGCCGAATTCCCGCATGCACGAACAGATAGTCGCCAATTCTTAGCTGGTCGCGAAAGTTGCGCAGGAATTCCATGTCGCGATGCGGGATGCAGTCGCGCATGCGGCTCGGCAGATCGAGTCCGAGCCGCAGGATTTCCTCGCGTTCGATCCCGTAGCTTTCAAGCGTCTGGACGCCGCCGTATTTGAGCCATCCTTCGAGATGCCCGACGTCGCCGTCGAACACCCGCACCATGATCTCCTCATGATTGCCCATCAGGAAGTCGTGACGATCGCCGGGCAGATCGCGTCGTTCAAGACGCGCAACCACTTCCGCGCTAGCCGGACCGCGGTCGATGAGGTCGCCGAGAAAAATGAGATGGGTAATCACCTGCGCGGTGCGACACTCATCGGCAATGATCGTCAGTAGTCGATCGAGCTCAATCGCACAGCCATGGACGTCCCCGACAGCATAGACCCTCACCCCCCGCGGGATTTTGGATTCGGCTTGAACCCGCGGCTTTGGGCCGAATAATCTCCTGACGTCGAACACGTGATCGGCGTAGGCCGGTTCGACGTGGATGTCAGCTGAACCGATGAGCAACTGCAGACATCACGGAACGACCGACATCCATTTACGTTTAACGGGTTCGCAAGGGGTTGAAGTTAACTCCACATCGGATGGCTTACATTGGCCCTATTATCAGGAGCAACTCGCTCTTTGACGGTGATCGAGTCGCCCGAGAATCTTGAGGATCCAGGCTGAACGTGCTTTCAGTCTCGCCTCCACACACCAGAGCTAAACCTTCCGCAAGAAAGTCCGGCGCACCTTTAGACCCCAACAGCACTACTTTTTCGTGGCCGGGGCGGTTCCATCGTAGCTTGTAAGCGGTGGAGCCTTCTCCGCTGAATTCTACGCGCACCAGATATCGATTGGTTACGCTATTCGTTCGCACACAAAACGACTGCGCAACCAAGCCACGGGCGCTTAGATCGATAGACGCGGGCGACGCATTGACCTGCTCAACATCGATTTGAGTGCGGACGGTTACACTGATGGTAATTCTTGCCTTGGATACGTCGCCCGTCCAACCAGAGGACGCGGCCGACTGGGTAGTTCCGAGGAAGATCAAGGCGACGAAAATAAAATAGCGCACGAAACGCTACTACGTGTCCGTTTTTGAGCTTTGGTAAACCATGAATCCGTTTTGGACATAATCTCAGTGTCTAGAAGCGGCGCTTGGTTGCGCCGGTGGGCGAACGAAGCAAATATTCCACGTAACCGTTCCCCGGCAGTTCTACCGCCCAGCTTGACCCCGCATAGAGGCGCTTCCCCGAAAGCTTGAGACAGGTACCTGCCTCGCCGGCTTGACACAGCCGTCCATCAGTCAGCTCTACGCTGACATTGCCGCTATTGCGCCAAACCAATTTGTTACCGCTGCGGACTGCAGACACGGCGGTCACCGGTCGGGCGGGGCGAATGAGAACCAGCACGTCAAACCCGACCAATATCTTTAGTCCAGATTGCTCCCCCTCAATGCCCCCAACAACGGGCTTTACCGTCACTCGATACACGCGCTCCTTGTCGGCCGTCGCGCCAATATCGGCGAACCGCAGCAGCTTGTGCTGCCCAGGTTCGAGAACCATCCGGGCCGGCGACACCAACAAACCGAGCTTCGCCGGGTCAGGGTTCCTAACGCTCTGCTCACCCGGGATGCCCGGCTCATTTATTTGGCGCGGCTCGACAACAACATAGGCGCGCTCGGAATCCTTGTTGAGGACTTCGATATCCATGCGGGAGACCTTGCCGGGCTGCAACTCCACGACGAGTTGACTAAGCACGATTTGCGCGTTCGCGCCCTCGGTCTGCAACAAAGGCGTCGCTACGCCGAGCGCCGTGAGGATGAACTTGTTCATAGGCATAAGACCTTACCTGCGGCAGCATAACCGCGCTCCGGTTGTGGATTGGTTAGCAAGGCACGGCAAAGCGGTTGCCGACCGCGGCTGAAGCGGAGTTCGTCTCCGTCGGCCATGTCTACTTGGAAGAAGCCCTGCTCGTCGGTTTCGCCAAGTCCGTGTGCGCTCTCCACCCTGGCGGCGGCAACTGGCGCCCCGTCCGCAGCGAGTGCCTGGCCGAAGACGGTGAAGGTCCGTTGGACCGTCCAGCGTACCGACTGCACCGTTCCGGGATACAGAGTGATTTTCTTCGCCTGATTGTCGTAGCTGACGGGGGCGGCATCGGCGGGCTTTAGGCGGACGCTATAGCTGCGATATGAAGCAAGATAGACGGGCAGGCTGCGACCGGCAGATATTCGGCCGCGCGGGACATTGTCCACGAGGACATCAAAAGCCGCGCCATCGGCGCGTCCATCGACGGAGACTAAAAGCGCACTCTGCGTCAACTCGCGCCCGCCGAGCGCTGAACCCGACGAATTGACTGCGATGCCAGTCTGCACACTAAGACCGTATTGGGTAGCTGCGCGATCTCCGAAGTAACGCAGTAGATCGCCCCGGACAGTTCCCAAGGGACTGTAAATCGCGCCATGCACGCGGGCGTTGGCGTCTGTTACGGTCCGTTCGGCCGCTACGCCAAGGCTCATCTCTGTGCGGTCCTTCGCCTGATGATAATACTCGCCTGCAATGCTACCAACAGGCCGGGCAGAAGACGGTTCGCCGTTGCCGCGACCGCCGAGAGACGCGTAGCCCCCCGTTGCAATCAGGGACTTGCCATTCGACGTCGTCAGGAGTCGTATTCCGGCATAAGCGGCAGTGCTACTGCGAGTCCGTTGCGCGTCCGCTTGCACCATCAGCTGTACGCCATGGCGCTGAAGGACCGGAACGGAAAGATTCGGGCCAATGGAATAATCGGAGCGGCGTGCATAATCGCGGCGGAAGGCACCGGTCAATCCGACGAAGCCGTTGCCGACGCGATAGCCGACGCTCGCGCTTGCTTGGGTAAAGGATCCCACACCCAGCTGGGCTGCGGTCGGTGCTTGCAAATCGAACCTTTCGCCATGAGTCGGCAAAGGGATAAGCGGCCTCTGGTCTTGGCTCCAGATGCGACGAAGGTCCAAATGGAGGCTGAGGGGACCGGAGCCGGAAGTGCCAGCCTGGAGCAGCACGCCCTTGTCCCCCTTGGCGGATATCAGTCCAGCGGCCCTGATCCGAGCACTCGGACTGAGTAGGTAGCCGCCGGCTTCAAACATGGTGTTGTGCTGCGTACCGATGACCGATGCATCGATCGCCAAGCTCCCGGTGAGCCGGTGCGCGGTGCCTGCCTGGTAGAAATGCGTTCGTGAAGGGCTGAAAGGGCGATTACGCCGAGTATTGGCGAGTACCCCCGCAAAAGCGAAGTAGATGGGTTTGCCCACCGGTGCGACCTGTGCGTTCCGTGCGAAAAAGCGCTGCTCCTCACGAACCCTGCCGTCGGCTTGGTGCACTCGAAGGACTAGCGAATAAGCGCCGCTTGGTAGATAGGTCGTGTCGATGCGGTTATTACCGGCTTCATAGATGCGCGAGTCAAGTAGCCTTCCATCGGAAAGCACCTCCACTCGCGCGGCGCGGTCGAGGAACAAGAACAGCGGAGTTCCTTCCAGCAACTCCTTGTCGGCCCGCGTGTCCATCTGGGTGGTGACGCCCGCGCCAATAATTCGCCGCTGGCCGATCATATCAAGTCCAGGTGCCCAGAACATGCCGGCGGAAAAGCGGAGGTTCCGCCGGTCAATCTCCGCCACAAAATCATCAGTGATGAGACCAAGGCCCGAGGAATATGAACTGTTGACGCGAAGGCGAGCGCCTCCCGCCGCGATAATGGTCCGATTCTGTAGATTATAGGCGGTGCGGCCTTGGCTTGATCCAGACAAGCTCAAGCCAGTCGAGCTGGTCATCGAAAGCCCGCCGGTCGGCGTGCTAAGATAACCGCCAGCAACGGGGAAGATCGCCTCCAGCAGCTCCGAGTTGACGAATAGATCAATCCGGAATCGGTCCTCGTCGAAGATTAGGGCGGCCACCTGCGGGCTCAGCGTCCCGCAATTTTCGGATTTCAGTGCCGAGCAGACCGAGCCGCTGTTGCTGGACATTTCTCCAGCGAGCACCAACTGAACTGCTGGAGCGTCGCGGAGATGAGGAATTGCCGCGACCACCTTCGCCGGCTCGTGGAACCGGACGAAGCCTGGCCGTACGGTTATGGCAGCCTCTCCGATCTTCGTTCCGCCGAAATAGACGTCCGCAAGCATCTGACGCGGCTCTGACAGCAAGGCAAAGCCCTGCGGGGTCTCGTTACTTACCGCAAGCAATGTCCCCTTTGTTGAGGAATTACTCCCGTTGGCTGCCGCGCTGGTCAATGAACATGGTAAACATGCGAGTCCCAAAAGGACCCAGCGCGGCAAGTTTGGCCGGATACGCATCATTATTCAGGTGCGACCACAAGTGTCAGTGTCCCGCTATAAGCTCCAGCTATCGCGCTAGTCAGCGCCGCCGCACGAAGAACGACGATCAGGCTTGCCGTCGTGGGCGGTCCGGCATTACAGACTTGCTGGGTGGCCGCGCTGGTTAGCCCTGTGAGCGCCGTATTGGCAGTCAGTATGGTACCGGTAGTTTGGCCCGACGTTGCGCTCCACTGAACCTCGTAGGCGAGCGTGTTCCCTCCGCTGGCCAACGTGAAGGAGCCGCCGGTCCCCGAGCCAAACGCGCGGATGTTGTAGCCGCCGTTCGCGGTCTGGCTGAACACACAAATGCTCTGGCTCTGCCACGAATCCGCGGTGAGATTGGCAATGGTACCGAAGTTGACGTCGACTAGCCCGTCGATCCGCACTTTTTGCGCGGATGCAGGTGCCGCAGAGACAGCCGTGGCCGTCACAAGCAGCGCACCGAAGCACCTTATCAGACGATGGCAGACCCCGCGACAGGCAATTTGACGGCGGAGGTTGCGATCCTGTGACTTGGTGCCATCAATCATGACGGCCACCATGGCACAAAAACCTTACTCCGGTGCTACCAGCAGAGTGAGTGTGCCAGTGTAGGTCGGACCCGCCTGCATGGCCTGCAGGTCCGCCGAGGCCATTTTCACTATCAGGCTCGCACTCGACGTGGCACCCGTGGAGCAAGTCGGGTTGGTTGCCGTTGAGGTTAAGCCGGTCAGCGCCGTGCCGGAAGAAAGCGCCGTGCCGGAGGCTTGTCCACTGCTGCCAGCCCATTCGACCGAATAGGGCACAACCGGAAGCACGCCGCTCGCGAGCGTGAAGGCGCTCCCCGAACCGTTTCCGGACGCCGTGATACGGTAGCCCCTGTTGTTCGTGTTGCTCCACACGCAGACGTTCTGCGCGCTGGACGCCGCGATCATAGGATCGACGGCGTTAAAGGTCACGTCGCTGAGGCCACTGATCTGCACCCGGCTCGCGATCGAAGCGTTGATCGTCACCGACCCAGTCGACGTCGCCCCTAGCGTGCCCTGCGTCGATGCGTGCGCCGTTTGGCTCGCCATCGCGAATGCCAAGATAATCGAACCTGTCTTCGCGTGTGCCCACTTCATTGCCGATACTCCAGTCCTGATCGAGTTGATCATTAACGATTCCACCAGAATGGACTAAAGGTCGGAAGTTAAATTTGCGTTAAGCGCACGATCCAAACGATGGAGCGAAAGCGGAGGGTAGGCCCGAATAGAGACACTGGCGCATCAGGGCCGGGGAGGACTCACGCCGAGTCATGAGGCGTCGGATAGCCGACACTACACATACCCTTTAATGTAATGCCTACCTAGGTCTTGGCTAGTCCCGTAGTTGCGCCAGTGTCTCTCCGAGCTAATTGCGCAACGCGAGCGCTAAACATATGTTCAGAAAAGTTTTGAAATTATTTCTCCTGTTGATCTTTCCTATAATCAGATGCAAACAGCATAGTGAGTTTCGTACCGCCCCCCGAACGGACCTAATGTGCCGCACAATCTCTGCATTCATGGGAAGGCCGACGTCAAGCGCTACGTTGCTTCGCTTCCCTCGGCAAACCAAGACCGACTGCTTGCAATTTTTATCGACGACCAATTCTTTTTGGTAGAGTGTCAGATTGTAAGTCAGCTTGGCGGGACCATTACTGAGCGTTGTCTCCGCGATTTGCTTTGTGCGGGTTTAGAACGGGGCGCGACGAGTTTCATTCTCGTCCACAATCCTCTGACGTTCGAAGTGCAGGTTGGTCCTGCGGACTTCACAACTGCCAAGCGTCTGCACTTTCTTGCACGTGAACTCGGATTGCAATTGCTCGATCATCTGATTGTCACATCGGAAGAGGTTGTCTCAGTCGCACCCCCATCGCGATCGACATTGATCGAAAGCTCGCCAAACCGCTTCACCTTCAGCCGGCGCTGAACGGTCTCGGCTATGCTGCGGGAGACTTCCCGGTCGCGGAAGACGTCAGTAGCCGGATCTTCAGTCTGCCAATGGGCCCCTATCTCGCCGAGGATGATCAGCAGCGGATTCTGGACGTGCTCGCCGAGGCGTGCGGCTGACCTAGGAGGGGAGCTTGCCCCGGCCCATGCCCCAGTACAGGAGCCCGGCGCGCTCGGCGTCCACGCGGTCATAGACGTTGCGCAAGTCCACCAGC
>JBDSZD010000088.1:0-13032 GCA_039925325.1 Sphingomicrobium sp. | reverse complement strand
CGGGCAAGGACGGCCTCGTCCACGTGTCGGAAATCCGCAACGAGCGGGTCGAGAATGTCCGCGACGTGTTGAGCGAAGGCCAGGACGTCAAGGTCAAGCTGCTCGAGGTCGACAGCCGAGGCAAGGTCCGCCTGTCGATGCGCGTCGTCGATCAGGAAACCGGCGCCGAGCTGGAAGATAGCCGTCCCCCGCGCGAACCGCGTGAAGCCGGCGACCGTCCGCGCGGCGACCGTGATCGCGGCCCGCGTCGCGATGGCGGCGGCGGCGGACGTGATCGCGGCCCCCGTCGTGACGGCGGTGGCGGTGGCGGCGACCGTGGCCCGCGCCGTGACGGCGGTGGCGGCGGAGACCGTGGCCCGCGCCGCGAGCGCAGCGAAGGCCAAGGCGGAGAAAACACCCCCGCCCCCGAATTCGCCCCGGCGTTCCTGACCAGAGACGACGACTAGCACCTGGCTCCTCCCTATCGCGCAGCGATGGGGAGGGGGACCAGCGTAGCTGGTGGAGGGGTCCTTACCCCCCAAAACAACAAAGGCCTCGCAGAAATGCGGGGCCTTTTTTGCTATAGGCACAACCCATGCGAACCCGCCTCAGCATCTGCCTCAAGAAAGCGCGCTTCCTGTCCGCCGAGGACGCGCTCCTCATCGCCGAGCGTTCCGCCGTCCCGCTTCGCCCGTATCGCTGCGACCGCTGCCGCAAGTTTCATTTGACCAGCCGCACGAAGGGCAAGCGGGTTGCGCGGCCTCAATCGGCCGGCTGACTTTGGTAGTCCGGAACTAATCTAGGCCCGAGGCGACCGGTATCGACCTTTGTTCCCCGCGTTAACAGTTTCTTCTCCCTACCCACATAGATCAATCGCGTGGGAGTTTGGGAATGAGCGGGAATCGTTTGAACGCGGCCGCCGCGGCGACGATGGCGAGCAGCCATCTGATCACCACCTGCGCGACTCTCGCCGCGATCACCATCTTCGTCAGCATCGGCGCGGAGTTGATGCCCGGCACCCTGTCGCTGGGGTCGGGTGGCTATGACCGTGAGCTGTCGGTCGCCTTCATCCTCAACATCGTCATCATCCTGTTCGGATGGCGGCGCTCGAAGGATCTGAAGGAAGCGCTCACCGCTCATGCCAGCGCCGAAGCGCTCGCCCACGAAAGTGCCTATCGCGACCACACCACCGGCCTCGCCAACCGCCGCGAACTGGTGCGGGTGCTCGATGACGACACCGCATCCCGCGCCAACCGCGCCTTGCTCATGTTCGACCTCGACCATTTCAAGAAGGTCAACGACCTCAATGGCCATGCCGCGGGCGATGAAGTGCTTAAGCATATGGCGGAGCGCCTGCTTGCGGTCGCACCCAGCGGCTCGTGCTGCGCGCGCCTCGGCGGCGACGAATTCGCTGTGCTCCTTCCCGACGGAGCGACCGAGGACATGGCCAATGCCGCCGCCGACGCCGTGCTCGGCTGCGCGGACCGGCAGATCCTCGTCGCCGGCTTTACCGCCAACACCTCCGCCTCGATCGGCATCTGCATGGTCCCCGCCGGGACTTCGGCCGAAGACGCGCTGCGCCGCAGCGACATCGCAATGTATGTCGCCAAGCGCACCGGGCGCAATCGCGCCGTGTGGTTCGACGAGGAGATGGAGCGCCAGTTGTCCACCCGCGTCGCGCTCGAACAGGAAATCCGTGAGGGCATCGAACGCGGCGAGTTCGTCCCCTTTTATCAACCGCAAATCTGCCTCGTCAGCGGCGAACTGACCGGCTTCGAAGTGCTCGCCCGCTGGCTGTCCCCGACGCGCGGCCTGGTCGAGCCGATCGACTTCATCGGCGTCGCCGAGGCCACCGGCCTGATTGCGCCGCTGTCGATGAGCGTGATGCGTCAGGCCCTGCTCGAAGCGCGCAACTGGGCTGGCCATCTCCAGATCGCGGTCAACGTCTCCCCGGTTCAATTCCGCGACCCGATGCTGGCCGAGCGCATCCTCAAAATCATCACCGAGACCAATTTCCCGGCCCGCCGGCTCGAGCTTGAAATCACCGAAAGCTCGATCTTCGAGGATCAGGAGCAGGCGCTCGCCACCGTGCAGAGCCTCAAGAATACCGGCATCAGCATTTCGCTCGACGATTTCGGCACCGGCTATGCCTCGCTGACTCAGCTCCAGGCGCTTCCGTTCGACCGCATCAAGATCGACCGCAGCTTCGTTAGCACCTTGCTCAGCGACACGCAGAGCAACGCCATCGTCACCACCATCGCCGCGCTGGGCAAGTCGCTCAAACTGCCGATCACCGCCGAGGGCGTCGAGACCGACCTCATCCGCGACGAGCTGGAATTGCTCGGCTGCGCGAATGCCCAGGGCTGGCTGTTCGGCCACGCCATCCCCGCCGACGAAGTGCGCGCCTTCCTCAAACTCAACCCCCCGACCGCGGATATCGCTCCGAAGACCGTAGAGGCTGGCCCCAAAGAACGCCGCGACCAAACCCGGCGTCCGTCGTCGAGGAAACGCTCGGCGGCTTAAGGTCAAAATTTCACTATTACTGTCTCATGGTGACGCAATAGTGACTAGAAGCAGTAGTCTTTACCAAATATTTTGATCGTTTACTCAAAGAATCGTCACTATAGGCAGTCCTGCCGAGTTGATGAAATGGACAGGACGTTCGCATGCCCCTAACTTCATCCGCGGAATTCGCGGTCAATACGCTTACAACCGCAAGTCAGACAGCGCCTGCGATTGCCACCTTCGCCGACGGCAGCTTCGTGGTCGTGTGGGGCACTTTCGACACTACCCAGGACGGCATCGGGTACGCAATCAAGGGTCAGATGTTCAACGCCGCTGGCGCAAAGATCGGTGCGGAGTTCCTCGTCAACGAGGTGCCGGAGGGCGATCAGGCGCTTGCGCAGGTCGCGACACTGCCAAGCGGAGGTTTTGTCGTCACCTGGACCTCGCAAGGGGATCGCACGCACATCGACGCGCGCATATTCGACTCGGCCGGAAGCCCGCTCGGACCCGAATTCATGGTCAGCGCGGAGAACAACTTTTCCCGGCAGGACAATTCCCAGATCACAGTGCTCGAGAACGGCAATTTCGTCATCGCCTGGACCGATTGGGCCGGGTTCAACATGGCTGCGCAGATTTTCGCTCCCGACGGAAGCAAGGTTGGGAATCAGATCAAGTTGAACGCCGTCGACACCGCAGCCGAGGAATATGGCGACATCGGCGCGCTTGCCGACGGCGGCTTCGTGGTGACATGGCGTTCCACCAGCTCGGCACGTGACGGAAGCGAGCAGGCCGTGATCGGACGCGTGTTCAACGCCAACGGCGTCGGGGGTACGGAGTTCGTCGTCAACAGCGCTGCTGCCGGCTCTCAATATTCTCCATCCGTCGCGGGCCTGACCAACGGCACCTTCGTCGTCACCTGGAATACTTTAGATCCAACTCAGGACGGCAGTTGGTCGGCGATCAAGGCTCAGTTATTCGACGCCTCCGGGGCCAAAATAGGCACTGAATTTCTGGTCAACTCGCAGACCTTCGAGGGTCAAATGAACCCGAGCGTCGTCGCTCTGCCCGACGGCGGATACCTAATTGCCTGGGATACGCGGGACCCTGCCCAGGACGGCAGTGGAATAGCGGTGAAGGCGCGCTATTTCGAAGTATCGGGCCAACCAGCAAGCGCCGAATTCCTGGTCAATGCGCGAGCCTCTGGTGCGCAATGGCTCCAGGAAGTTGCGGTTCAGCCAGACGGAACGGTCATCGCAGTGTGGGCAAGCGAAACAAGCAGCTTCAACTACGACATCCGCGCGCGCTTGTTGGATCTAACGAACGCGCCTCCTGTCATTTCCAGCGACGGTGGCGGCGCTAGCGCTCAGATCGACGTCGCTGAGCAGGCGCTGCAAGTCACTGCTGTTACCGCGACTGACGCCGAAGGATCAGCAATCTCCTACACGATCTCCGGCGGAGCGGACGCCTCGTCATTCCAGATCGACACCGGCACCGGCGAGCTGCGCTTCGTCTACGGAGCCGACTATGAGGCTCCAGCGGACGCGGATGGCGACAATGTCTATGAGGTGACCGTCTCCGCAAGCGACGGGCGGGCGCAAGATGTTCAGGCGCTTTCGGTCCGCATCGCCAATGTCAACGAGCGCCCGATCATGAGTGGCGGCACCAGCCTTCCGCTGACACTCGCGGAAAACGTTACCACCGTCGCCACCATCGCGGTGACCGACCCGGACGGCGATGCGCTCACTTTTGCCATAGACGGCGGCAGCGACGCGGCTTTGTTCACAGTCGACGCGCAGACCGGTGTCCTGAGCTTCATCACCGCACCCGATTTCGAAAATCCAACCGACCTCGGCGCGGACAATTTCTACACCGTGCGGGTCGCTGCCAGCGACAGCTCGCTATCGACCTTCCAGTCGGTCGAGATTAGCATCACCAACATCAACGAAGGACCGATCATGAGTGGCGGGGCAAGCCTCGCTCTAACCATCGCCGAGCACAGCAGCGCGGTGGGCACGATCGCGGCTGTGGATCCGGAGGGAGGAGGCGTCCAGTACGCTGTCGTACCGGGAGGCGACTCAAACTGGTTCGAGATCGATCCCGTCACCGGCGGGCTTCGCTTCCGCACTTGGAGCGAGCCCAACTATGAAAATCCGACGGATCAAGGGCGCGACAATGTCTACAATCTGACCGTCTCTGCATCCGACGGCGAAGTGTCGACCCTCCAGTCGGTCGCGGTCAGCGTGGCCGATGTCGACGATGCCGTCAGGATCACCGCATCGCCGAACCTCATTGCCATGGAAGGTTCCGGAGGAGTCTATGGGGTAAGTGTCAGCACGCTCGACCCGATGAGCATCTCTTATTCGGTCGCCGGACCGGATGCTGCGCACTTTTCGCTTGAGATGCTCCGCTACTTCAACACCTTGACGTTCGCATCCGGGCCTCCGGACTTCGAGCAGCCTGGCGATGCAGACGGTGATAACGTCTATGAAGTCGTGCTGACCGCGTCGGATCCATGGTCGAGCGACACCAAGGCAATCTACATCACGATCATGGATCGGAACGAAGCGCCCGTCTTCGACGATGCCACCCGTTCGCTGACGCTCGCTGAAAATGTCACGCAGGTGACGACAATTGCCGCGTCCGACCCCGAGAGCAACATGCTGCGCTACTCCATCCGGGGCGGCGCTGATTCCGCCTTGTTCCGGATCAACGAGCAGACCGGCGTGCTGAGCTTCGCCAACGCGCCCGATTTCGAAAATCCGCAGGACCTCGGTCAGGACAATCTTTACTCCGTCATCGTCATGGCCAGCGACGGAGAATATCGCGATCCGCCGACGATCCAGACGATCCAGGTCGCCGTCACCAACGCCAACGAAGGCGTCACCATCACCTCGCCCTCCGTTTTTCAGATCAGCGAAAATGGCGTCTATGTCGGGATGCTCACCGCCATCGATACCGAGGGCGACGTGGTCACCTACAGCTTGTCCGGCGCGGATGCGGCGCGCTTCACTCTCGACCCGCGCGAGGGCGGACAGGCCCTGTCCTTCGTCGCGCCCCCGGACTTCGAGCGCGGCGGCGACGCCAACGGCGATAACGTCTATCAATTGCTGCTGACCGCAAGCGACGGCCTGCTCAGCAAGACTCAGGCCATTTCGGTGACGGTCGGCAACGTCGACGAAGCGCCGATCATCTACACCGACGGCGGCGGCCCATCCGCATCCATTGCCGTCAACGAGAACAGCACGGCCGTGACTGACGTGACCGCCTACGATCCGGACAGAAACGGGATCGTCTACGCCATCACTGGTGGCGTCGATGCCGCCCGCTTCGCGATCGACGCTGCCAACGGCCAGCTCCGTTTCATCGCCGCGCCTGATGCCGACACACCCGCCGACGCCGACGCCGACAATGTCTATGACGTTCTGGTCCGAGCATCCGACGGCAGCCTGTCCGACACGCAGGCAATCTCGATCACCGTCGCCAACCTCCGCGATGGCCTGACGCGCACCGGCACCACCAAGGCCGACACTTTGTCGGGTTCGGTCGCCGAAGACACGATCAGCGGCCTGGGCGGACACGACACGCTGCAGGGAATGGCCGGCGCAGACATCCTCAACGGTGGCGACGGCAACGACAAATTGTTCGGAGGGGCTGGCGGAGATGAGCTCACCGGTGGCGCCGGCGCCGACACGTTCACCTACTCGGCTTTGTCCGACAGCAGCGCGACCGCGTTCGACATGATCCTCGATTTCAGCAGGGCGCAAAGGGACAAGATTTCCCTGAGCGCGATCGACGCCAACACCCTTGTGACTGGAGACCAGGCATTTTCCTTCATCGGAAACGCGGCATTCTCCGGTGAGGCAGGGCAGCTGCGTTCCTATCAGAGCAACGGCGACACCTACATTTCCGGCGACGTCAACGGAGACGGAGTCGGCGACCTGATCATCATGCTCAGTCCGGCAATCGCCCTGACCTCGTCTGACTTTCTGCTTTAGCTAGCGTCTTCATGACGCCCAATTGAACTTGAGAAGGTTGCACGGCCGCTAGGTCTCAGTAAAAAGACTGTCCTACAGCTCCCTTTCTGTGGTCCAACGGGGTTCATGGATACGTTAGTCACGAACCAAACCTTCGCGGGCTCGCGATTTCGCGTGAGTTTCGACATCGCCGGCTCCCGCCTCACCACTCATCCCGAAAGTCACAACTTTTTTGCCGCTTTCCCTCTGCGTGCGCTGCGCGATTACCCCATCGAACGTGGCATTTGTGACTTTGGGACCGGGCGACGCTCGTGGCCGACAGCGTTACACCTTTGCTTTCCCCGCAACCCCTTGTCGGCTAATAGACAATCATGATTGCCCAAAAGACTCGGTACGCGCTGCGTTCATTGCTGTTTCTGGTCGAAGAAGGCGGCGGCGCTCCGGTGCAGCTGGCGCGGATCGCGACCAGCCAGCATGTGCCGCCCAAATATCTCGAACTGATCATGCTCGATCTGAAAAAGGCCGGGCTGGTCAAGAGCATTCGCGGACCCAAGGGCGGCTATACTTTGGCGCGGCCGCCGGCGACGATTTCGTTCGGGGAGATCGTGCGCACCCTGGAAGGGCCGATCGCGCTGGTGCCGTGCGCCAGCGTCAATCATTATGCGCCGTGCGGTGATTGCCATGACGAGGCGACCTGCGCGATCCGGCGCGCCTTCACCGTGCTGCGCGATCAGAGCACCGCGGTGCTCGACGGCATTTCGCTGTCACAGGGCGCGGAATGGGAAGACCGGGTGGCCGGGACAGTCGCCAGCGAGCCCGTCCCCGCCTGAGGTTTATTGCGGGCCTAAGTTCTTATTGCGGAGGCGCGACCATCCGGAACGCGGTGGCCTGTGCGATCTGCACCGGCTTCGCAGTCGGCAACCGCCGGGCGACCGTTCCGGAGCTAAACGCAAAATGGCTATGATCGCCTTCGTCGAGCGATTCGATCAGCGCGTATCCGGCCAGCCGAAGCGCCTGTTCGATCTGATAATGACGGACGCCCGCGCGGCGCGCGATGTCGATTGCCCGGCCGCTGAGGTGGAAGCTGTTGCGCACACCCCCGACGCGGCGGTTGTGCTCGGCCGATCGGCGCGTGCTGGTGACCATCCCGAAGCGCGATCCGAGCGCGGCGGCACCGGCCAGGCTGAACATCGCTCCCGCGGCCGGCACGTTTGCGGCCTCGACCACCGACGACCCCGCGCTCAGCGTTCGGATCCCAAAATCGGTCGCGGCGCTTGCACCCGAAGACGCGAAGGCTGCCAGTAAAGCGACGATTTGGATCCTGTTCATAAGCCCCCCGGCCCTCAAGGTGATTCTGTGATTCCCTGATTTCATTTACACTTTGTTAGGCAAAACGTCCACGTGAAGATGCTTATCCGAACGCTTCACCCCATAATCGCAACAGCTTGCCGATGATTCCTCTCATTCTGTTAACCCCGCGCTTCTTTATACCCGCGTTACGTGTTGCTTTGCCGTAACGAAAACAGCTTGGAAGGGATTGCATGCGGATCGCAGCGAGCGTGTTCATCGCCACTTTGCTGACCTCAGTGCTCACTTCAGGAGCGCACGCCGGCAATTTCCAATCTCCCTCCCTGCATTGTGCAACTCCAATTTCCTCCAACCCCAATGCCCAACCCGACATCCTCGGCACGGCGCCAATGCCGATCCGGGCCGGTCGCTTCGCCACCGATTGGGCGCGTGCAACCACGGACGCCTCGGGGTCGCCGCTGATGACCCGGCTGGTGGCACCGGCGCGTTCCTTGTGCCGGGAACAGCAGCTCGCCTTCGTTCAAAGCGCGGTGAACCGGCAGATCCACTGGCGCTCGGACACCACTCAGTGGGGCTATCATGATTATTGGGCCAGCGCTGCGGAGACTTTGGCCAATGGCGTTGGCGACGAGGAAGATGTGGCGATCGTCAAGTTGCAGGCGCTGCGGACGTTGGGCTTCGATCCCCGCAACCTGTTCCTGACCTTCGGGCGTGACACCGTCGGCGGTCCGCTGGTGGTGCTGGTTGCGCGCCTCGGCACGCAATATTTCATTCTCGACCACAATGGCGGCAAGCCGTGGAACGCCAATGAACGGCGCACCGAGTTCGAGCCGTCGATCAGCTTCGGCCCGGACCACACCTGGGTTCACACCCGCCGGGCCTATGCAGGCGGCACCTCCGGCGCGATATTCGCGGCGCGGCGCTAGGCTCGACCTTCCTCCGCCTGGTCCGCTAAGGGCTTATCGTAGGAGGACAATATGATCCGATTGCGAAACAGCGCTTGGTTAGCCATCTGCCTGGCCCTCGCCGCCTGCAGCACGCAGCCGATGGGGCGACCCGCCGACGCGCCGCCGCCGCGCGGTCGCCCTTCGGGTCCAGGCACCGCAGCACTCTCCCCGGCCGATTATGTTGCCCGGGCTGCGTCGATCGACCTTTTCGTCCTCCGTTCGAGTGAATTGGCACTGCAGCGCTCTACCTCCGACGGAACACGCAACTTCGCCCGGTCGATGCAGTCCGTTCACGAAGGAACCAGCGCACAGCTGGCGTTCGCTGCACGGCGACTGGCGCTGCCGACCAGTCCCGTCCTTGCCGCTACGGAGCAAGCGTCGCTGTATGAATTGCAGCAGAGTCCCCGCTTCGACGAGACTTACGCCGCACAACAAAAGGCAGTGCATCGCCAAGCGTTGCAGCTGCACGACCAATTTGAGGCCCGCGGGGCAAGCCCCACATTACGGACCGTCGCGAGGTTCGTCACATCCCGGTTACGGGATCATCAGCAGATGGTGGACGCCCTCTAAGTTTCGACGACCGGCAAGATTTCATAGGGTTACCCGCCGCTTAACCATCGTCCGTAAGCAAGCCTTTGCGCAAAGCTGCGAAAAGCTTGCGCATGATCAAAGCGGCTCAAATCGCTGGAAAGTGCATCGGCCTGTTGAGTGCCAGCTTGCTGGCCTGCGCCGCAATGCCCGCGCATGCAGCCGAGTTCGGTAAGGCCTACTCATCGTTCGCAAAGACCGACGCGATCCTGGGCGGATCCAGCGCCCTTGCGCAAATCCTTGCGTCGCAGGGCGGCCGTCCGGCCGCACCCGCACAGCTCAGCCCGGCGTCACGCGGCACTGCAGCGATTGTAGCGCCGCGTTGGTCTCCAGTTCACACGATGGTCCGCAACGACATGCCCGATGTGTTCGGCAGCGTCGCGCTACGCGTCGGCCGCACATCGCTCGACAAGCGCTGGCGCAATGTTGAAACAAGCGGCGTCACAGGTGCGCCCGCCCGCTTCGCGCGGTCGCTCGCCGATGCCGACGAAACCAGCCGGCTCGACGCAATCAATCGCTACGTCAACCGGCGAGTCACGTTCAGCGACGACATCCGCCAATTCGGACGCGCTGACCTATGGCTGACCGCTTCCGCGACGCTGGATGGCGGCAAGGGCGATTGCGAGGATTATGCGATCGCCAAGATGCAGATGCTGCGCAAGGCGGGGATCGCCGACAAGGACCTGTACCTCGTGATCGTCAAGGATCTCGTTCGTCGCTCCGACCACGCGGTGCTGGTCGTTCGCTCGGAAGGCCGACTAAAGCTGCTCGACAATGGGACCGACGAAATCCGCGACGCCGAACTTGGCAGCGACTATCGCCCGGTGCTGACCTTTGCGGCTTCCGGCACCTGGACCCACGGGTACAGGAAGGCGCCTGAGACATTCCAGATCGCATCGGCTGACATCCGGCCGGTGTTGCCGGCGGCTGGCGAGCGCGCCGACTAGCGCTCGCGCAAGGCTTCGCCGCGGGCCTTCAAAACCGGCTTCAGCAAATAGCTCAATATGCTTTTGCGTCCGGTGATGATTTGTGTGTCGGTCATCATGCCCGGCGTGATCGGGAGCTGGTGTCCACCGGATTGGAGATAGCTCCGGTCCGTTTCGACAATGACGTTAAAAAAGGCTTCCTTGGTCGCCTCGTCGTAGATCGAATCCGCCGAAACCTGGACGACCCGCCCCTGGAGCCCGCCGTAAATCGAAAAGTCATAAGCGGTGACCTTAACCACCGCCCGATCGCCAACCTTGATGAAGGCGATGTCGCTTGGCTTGACGCGCGTCTCGACCAGCAGGCGTTCCCCGACCGGCACGACTTCCATGACCTTTTGCCCCGCCTGAACGAAGCCGCCGATGGTCGTCACCTGGACGTCGTTGACCACGCCTTCGACCGGCGAGCGCAATTCGCTTCTGCCCACGCGGCCGCGTGCGCCGCGCAGCGATTCCTCGTTGATTGCGATCTTCTGTTTGACCTGGCTGCGTTCGTTGAGGGCTTCCTGGCGGAAGCTGAACTGTGCCTCGCTCGCCTGGCTCAGCGCCTCACTGACCGCCGCGGTACCGCGGTTGGCCTGTTCGCGGGCAGCAGCGATACGGCCTTGAAGATCGATGACTTCACGCCTTGCGGTCATCAAGTCGGTCTGCGGAACGATATTCTTGGCAGCGAGCGGTTCGAGCATCCCGACCTGCTTCTGCGCAATGGCCAAGCTGCCTTGCAGGCTGTTGATGGTCGCATTGGCCTCGGCCACTTCACGGCGGCGTTGCTCGGCGGATGCGCGGACGGCCGCCACCCTACTGGACAGAGCTTGGCGACGAACCGCGCTCAACGCGGCTTCGTCCCCGCCGACGGTGGTTGATACGCCTGCGCCTTCAGCCTGGAGCCGTGCTGATCGCTGTTGCAGAGAATCGGTCTCGGCTTCGATCTGCCCGAGCTCGGACGAACTTTGCGTATCGTCGAGCCGCGCCAGCAATTGCCCCTTGGCAACCCGCTGCCCGGATCGCACCAGAAGCTCCTGAACGGTCGCAGGTTCGGCGGACTGGATCAGTTGCACCTTGCTCGACGGAATGACCCTGCCTTGCCCGTGCGTGACTTCGTCGACGTTGGTGAACATTGCCCACAGCAGAAAAACCGCGAAGCCGATCGCCGATGCGACGATGATCAGCCGTGATCCGGTCAGGCCGTCCAAGGGACGCCTGCCGTTGGCGGAAAGTGCCAGCGATGCCATCTTGCGAACTCCGATGCCTGTTTACTGGGCTACCACGACGGGTGCCGCGCCTGCCGCAAGAGCAACAATCGGTTTGGGCCCGGTGGCCGCCCGCTGCTGCGCAAGTGCGCGTGCCGATGCGCTGCTGACCTCCGTGGGGCTCGGAATCGTCAGCGTCCAGCCTTTGGTTGTGTCGAGGAGACCACCCACGTCCTGCGGCGCACGCGCAATTGGCGGGCCAGCCTCAACCGGTTCAACGACGCCTTCGGTGCCAACCTTTGCCAGAATGATCGGTCGGAGAGCGGACGGATCGACGGCTTCGCCGCGATACGCGCCGGTAAATGCGGCGCGTTCGCCCCACGACCCCGGCCAGCGGTAGAAAATATGTGCACCCAGTTTGGCCAGCTTGGTCAGCATCGGCGCCCAGCGCGGCGCGACATAATCGGCGTGATAATGTGTCGCCGACCCGACCGAACTCTCGACATAGCCCGAAAGCGCGGCCTGGGCGATCGCACGGGCCTGCTGCCATTGAAGCGGGGAAGGTGCCCGATTGAGCGAGCCGTCGCACACGAAGCTGAACTGGCACACCGGGGCCCGCGCAACGTGATAGACCACTCCGCACACCGATTTCGGGAAGGCGGGATGACGCATACGGTTGAGTACGACCTGAGCCACTGCCCGCCGTCCGGCCATCGGCTCGAACCCGGCCTCATAATAGACAGCTTGGGTTAGGCACAGCAGTGCGCGGCGATGGTTGAGACCGCCGTCGATCGCGAACGGATTGGCGGCCTGGACCGGGCCGGCGCCGAACGGCAGCGCGGCATTGATGAGCTTGGCCTTGTCGCCGATTGCTCGGACCTGCTCGGGGGAAGCCGACGTAGCATCAACGAGCTTTGCGGCCGCTGCCGGGCTCAATGTCGCGGTGACCGAGACTTTCCGATGTGCATCGACGGCATCGGCGCGCGACGCGGCGAACGCCCACACAACAGCTGACGCCAGGCTCACGAAAAGACCGATCGCCACCAAAGCCGTCCAAGTGAAGCGTTGTACGAAGGATTTGGTCAAGGTGACGCCGATCATGACGCGGGCTCCCGCTTCGCCATGCTGTTCATCACTTGATCGCGCGGTCCATCCGCAATGATCTTTCCGCCGTCGATGACAATCAGGCGATCGAGGATCGACAGCATATTGTGACGGTGGGTGGCCACGATCAACGTCTGTTGGGGGTCGAGTGCGTTCTTCAAATGCTCGATGAAGTAAAGCTCGGTCTGTGTGTCCATCGCGCCCGTGGGCTCGTCCAGGAACAGCAGCTTGCTGGGTGAAACCAGCGCCCGAGCGAGCACCAGCAGTGATCGCTGGCCGCCCGAAAGACGCGCACCGCGCTCCCCGACCGGAAGATCGAAACCGGCAGCATCGCGCGACAGGAAAATGTCGGCCCCGGACTTTACCACCGCGTCGATCATGTCCTGATCGGATGGCTGGGTGCCGCCGAGCAAAAGATTGTCACGTACGGTACCGCTGAACAGTTCGGCGTCCT
>JBDSZD010000087.1:0-7894 GCA_039925325.1 Sphingomicrobium sp. | reverse complement strand
ACTAGAACCCGCACGCGACACCACGCTAATCCCCCGCAGCCCAAGGAGAAGACTCAATGCCAATTCGCGGAAGCTGCCATTGCGGCAAAATCGCCTTCACCCTCGATGAGGACATGCCCACCGGGGCGATGACGTGCAATTGCTCGATCTGCCGGCGCAAGGGCTACCTCCTCCACTTCTCGACCCCCGACAAGTTCACGCTGGAGGGATCGCGCGAAGACATTCAGGTCTACACCTTCGCCAGCCACAAGATCCGCCACCAGTTCTGCAAGACCTGCGGCTGCGCCCCTTTCGGCGAAGGCGAAGGCCCCAAGGGTCCCGCCGCCGTCATCAACCTGCGCTGCGTCGAGGATGCGGACCTGGCGGCGATCAAGGTGACGGAGTTCGACGGGGCGAGTCTTTAGGGGCGGGCGCGGTGCGGTGCTCGGCTTATGCTGCGTCTACGTCATGGCCGCCTAGAGCCGCTTGCCGCACAGGCATCGCGCAAGTTACTTAGCGGAAGACACTAAGCGGCGCAGGCGGTCTTGACCGGACGCATTGGCCTCCGCTTTGCTCGCCGCATCGTCACCGGACTCGGCGACCGGCGCAGGATCGACGGCCCCATCGTTCACGACGAGCACGGATGGCGCCGGGGCGGGTGCCGCTTGCACTGTCTCATGGGTGGTGATGCTGCTGATATCGTCATCTCCACGAGCAATGATGATCGTCTCCTGGCCATCGGCGCCCTGCAGACGGAGGATGCGGCGGTTCTGAACGCTGCGCCATCCAACCGCGACGATGATTGCGAAGACCGCAAGTCCGAACAGGATGGCCATCAGGCTCGATGCTGAATTTGTCACTCGGAATACCTTTTGGCAATTTGGTTGCCCTCACTAGCGACCTGAAAAGTTAAGATAATGTTCTCTTGGGCCGATCGCGGATGACCTTCGACCCCCACGCGTGCGCGGTGATCCTTCGCTCATCGTGAGGAAGGACCGAGCCTGTCGAATGCCTCACGGAATTCGTCGGCACGCCGCGTCGTCTAAAGACTAAAATGATCCATTATGACCCAATTAGAGACAAAGAAGCTGCGACAGCAACTCGTCTGTTAATTGTGCGTTTAATCAAACATAGTCCAGCGATACTGACTGAAGTTTTTATTATGAGCATTGTGCATGAATACTATTCGCGCCTGCTAGAGATATTTGAGGATTAGGAAATGGGAAATGGTGATGAAAGCGCATTATTCACCGGGCTTAACAGCCTTGATGGTAATCTGAGCCCCAATGGCGTGCTGAGCCAACAGGAGTCCGTCAAGACGCGGAAACTTGACCGGGCAGCTAGGTCATTGCGTCTCCTGCTGATTGAAGACGAGCCCACGATGGCCAAGAGCATCGCGCTGATGCTCGGCACCGAAGGCTTCGAGGTCGACACCGCCGATCTTGGTTCGGACGGCCTCGAACTCGCGAAGCAATATGATTACGACCTCATCCTGCTCGACCTGAACTTGCCCGACATGCACGGGCATGACGTGCTCAAGAAGGTGCGGGCCGCGAATATCGACACGCCGGTGCTAATCCTTTCCAGCATTGCTGAAAAAAGCAGCAAGGTTCGCGCGCTCGGCCTGGGCGCCGATGATTATGTCACGAAGCCCTTCCACCGCGACGAGCTGGTTGCCCGCATTCGTGCGATCCTGCGCCGGTCGAACGGCCATTCCCAATCGGTCATCCAGACTGGCAAGCTGGCCGTAAACCTCAATGCCAAGACCGCCGCGCTGAATGGCAAGCGGCTCAGTCTGACCAACAAGGAATATGCCATGGTCGAGCTGCTTTCGCTCCGCAAAGGCACTGCACTGACCAAGGAAATGTTCCTCAGCCATCTCTACGGCGGCATCGATGAACCGGCAGACAAGATCATCGAGGTCTTCATGTGCAAGCTGCGCAAGAAGATGAGTCTCGCCAGTGGCGGCGCGAATTACATCAGGACGAACCGGGGCCGAGGATATTCTATCCACAATCCCGATGTACAGCCGGCGGGTTCTTACGCTGCTTGTAGCTGAACGCAGTGCTGCGCCGTCCAACCGCACGATCGGAGGGTCGGTCATCAAGACTGGCAACGACCATGAGCGGACAGCTTACTGACGATTTGCGCATGGGCGCTCAGGGGTCGACAGCCAGCTTACAATGAGTCCGGGCTCCAGAGGTCCCGGACCCGGCGCGCCCGGTGAGATCGCTACGCTCCCATCTGCCGGTTTTGGCCCGGCGCCGTTGCGAAAAACTCCCCGGACAATCGCGCGTCGGCGGCTGTCTTTCGATGACACCCCGGGCCACTGGTCCCAGCGAACGCCGATCGCTGCCTGTTCGCCTCCCCGGCAATAGGCGCCATAAGTTTGGTAGAGCCCGAGCGTTCCGGACTCCCAAATTACCAGGCCGACGATCTCGACTTCGCGCCCGTCCCAGGCGGCGGGGTCGGCTGCAATGCTCGCAGGATTGACCTTGGCTATACGAGATGTGGTTCGCGGGGTCGTAACGCAGGCGGCCAGGAGGAATGATGCGGCAGCCAAACTGGCAGTGCCCGCAGAAATCGGTCTGAATCTGCGAGGACGGGAGGATGGGGTTGCTCTGTTAGCGTGAAATATCATGAATAGCTCTCCGTGGCCTCGGTTATTGCTGGTCCAGCCGGACATCCAGCTCGCTGAGACGATCTTTCATCCGCGCGATTTGGTCCGCCGTGGTGTCGGTCCCCAACGACCCAGTCTGACCATCGTCGAAGTGGTCCGCTTCGCCTGATTCCAGGCGCGCCACCTGTTCGCGCAGCCTCCCGCGTTCTTCCATCCAGTTCTCTGTAGTCATCAACCTTGCTCCCGAATGGCCATGGCGCTCACTGGAGCGCCTACGCACACAAGTCCAATCTGTACGAATGCCCAATGCCCGCAGTCGCTGATCCATCAGACGACGCTGGAAAGATCAAGCTCACCACTTCCTCTGACCGTATGATGTGGCAGCGCTCAGCTGACCACGGACAGAAGCAAGAACCAGCGGCAAGACCAACACGGGTGACTTGACACCATGGCCCATACAGAAGCGGACATTCGCTACTTCATAGAAATTGATGTCCTACAGCCCCCGCTTTGTGCCTTAATTCCTGAAACCAGCAGTGTCCTGGGGACACTTCGTTTCAGGAGTGTCGATGCGCCAGACTCAAACCCACCGGTCCACATCCATCGCCTTATGCAGCACGCGGATCACGAGCACTCGGTCCGGCCGCGCTTCGTAAAATATGCGATGTTCACCGATCGGGTAGCTCAGCACCGCCTCCCCAATCTCAACGCGCTGCGATCCAATACGGGGATGGGCGAGCAAGCGCCGAAAGGCTTGCTCAATCGCGTCGAGATACAGGATCGCGCGCGCTCTTCTGCTCGGCACCCTAAGCCCCGCCGAACTGCTCCAGGCTATAATCGCTTATGTCGTCGAGATCGGCCTGAGCCCTGCGGCTCAGCTCAAGCCGCATCCTTGCCCTTCGCCCGGTCCCGCAGCCCAGCGCGTACTGCCTCCAGATATTCGAATGGGTCACGATCGCTGACCCCGGAGGCGCGGCCCTCATCGATCGCCGCTCGAAGGCGCTGGAGCTGTTCCTCCCGCTCCTGATCGCGCCGCACGAGATCGCGCACATAGTCGCTGGTGCTGCTGTACCGCCCCTCTGCAACCCGAGCTTCCGCCCAGCCCTTGAGCTTGTCGGGGATGGAGACGTTCATTTGAGCCATAGAACGCATGTATGTTTTTGCGCTAAGTTTGACAAGACGGTGAAACGGGCGAGCTGCCCCAGTAGCGAAGCGAGCCACCCCCCGCTTGTCCCACGGCGCGACCCATGCAACCTTCCGCCTCCGCTTCCTCCGGAGTCCGCCGATGCTTTCCACCTTGTTCTTTTATCTCGCCGTTGCTGCAGGCGCAGCCCCGGCCGCCGCGCAACCCGCCCCGCTCAATCCCCAAACCGCGGTCTATGAATTGCGCACTTATTACGCCGCGCCGGGCAAGCTCGCCGCGCTCAATGCGCGCTTCCGCAATCACACTATGACGCTGTTTGAAAAGCACGGCATGCGCAACGTCGCGTACTGGAACGAGCAGCCGACCGCCGAGGTGCCAGAAGGGCGGCTGATCTACGTCCTCGCGCATCGCAGCCGCGACGCCGCGGGTGCCAGCTGGAAGGCGTTCGGATCGGATCCCGCATGGCAGGCGGTGGTCGCGAAGTCGGAAGCCGACGGCAAGCTGGTGGCGAAGATCGACAGCGTGTTCATGACTAGGGCGGATTACTCCCCGCCCATCGTCATTCCCACGCTCAAAACCAAAAAGTGAGCGGAGATAGGACGACATCATGAGCACCGACAAAGTCAAAGGCCCAGCATCCTATTTCCCGTCGATCGAGAAGAATTACGGCCGCCCGATCGCCGAGTGGAAAGCCCTCATTCGCGCGCGTCCGCCGTCGAAACATATGGAATATGTCGCCTGGCTGAAGTCCGAGCACGCGATGGGCCACGGCCACGCCAACGCGCTGGTCGCGCACACTTTGGCTGAAAAGGGCTGAGTCGATGAACGACCGGCCGGACATGATGTTCGGGACCGTGGCGTGTCAGTCCGCGCAATGATGCGCGCTCGGGTCCTTGCCGTCGCAGCCATCGTTCTGACTGCCGCCGCACCGGCCCCGCGGGCGATAATTGTCGACGGAGCCGGCCTGACCGTCGCGGCCGCGAAGCCCGCCCCAGCCGTCGTTGTCCGCTTCGGCACATCGCGCACTCCGGCGCTCGCCGCCCTCGGTTTCCTGGGAAAGCCAAAGCCCGGCAACAGCACGGACTGCGACGGCGGGCCGCTGTCCTGGGCTGCCTTTTCGCGCGGCCTCACAATCTATTTCGAGGACGGCAAGTTCGCCGGCTGGTGGCTCGCCAGGCCGGCCAGCGGGATCGCAACCCGCAAGGGCATTCGACCCGGCAGCGGGCGCGCGGAGCTGCGCCGGGCGCACAAGGTCGCAATCTTCCAAAGCTCGCTTGGCGAGGAGTTCAGCGCGGGCGATATGTACGGGCTGTTCGACGACACCAACAAAGACCGCGTCGCCAGCCTCTATGCCGGCAGGGTGTGCACGGCGCGGTGATGGCACTATCCGGCTTGCCCACCGGAGCACGCGCCACCCACCTGGCGCGGGGTCAGGAGGGCTTGGTTACCGGTGCCGGCTCCGCGGCCGCGCCCGGAAGTCCTGCGTCGGCCGCCATCGGAGCCACCTCGCCAGCCTCGGCCAGGAACTCGCGGCGGTCGAAGAAAGCCGCGCGCTTGAGCCGCTTCCTGATCGACAGCGAGGGGTTATTCGCAGTTGGTCCCTCGCACGCTGCCTCGACGTGGCTTCCGGGCGCGGCATCGATGCAGTCGGACGACAACCCGGCGGACGCAGATGCGGCGACGGGCGCAGCGCTCAGAGCGAATGCCGGAGCCGGCGTGGCCGGGCGCGGTGCTGACGGCGGCTCGGCGGCGACCGGATCGGCCGGAGCCGGAGCCTCGTATGCGGGCTCGATGGTCATCGCCGGCCCAGTGTCCGCAACTGGCCCCGCCTCGACCTGCTGCTGCCATTCGGCATCCTCAACCATTTCCGCGCGGCGCCTGCGCCGGCGGCGCATTGCCAGCGCGCCGACGGCGAGCAGGAGAATGGCGGCGGCGATGCCCGCGGCCGTGAGTATATCATTTATCGTTGAATCGGCAGCGACGGGTGGCGCGGCGACCGGAGCAGCGACCGGGGCGACGATCGGCGCGGCAACGACTTCGGGCGGAACCGGCAAAGGCGATGCAGCCGACGGCGGCAGCGCTGTGACGGGCGCAGTGGCAATTGCGGGCGCGGTCTTGGTTACGCTGGTCGCCGGGCGTGAGCGTCTGGCGGTAGTCTTGGCGGCGGTCGTTTTAGCTGCGGGCGCCCGGGTTTTCGTCACCGTGCGCGCGGAGGTCACCGGCGTCGGCTGCACCGCAAGCGGATCTGCGACAATCGTCGGCTCGGCGGCGGGCGCGGTCGCGACCGGATCGGCGACAACAGTCACCGGAGTCACCTCGGTCGCCGGCGCTGGGGTGGCGACAACCGGTTCTTCGACACTCTGCGCAAACGCGGGCGCGGAAGACAAAGCAAGGACAGCGGCAATCGCGGCCATGGCGGAGCGAATTTTCAATTTTCTGTGGGTCATGCCAAGGTCAACGAAGGGCGGACCCAATCGGGTACATCGGTTGCGGAGACACCAATTGCGGGGATACCAGTTGTGAAAATCACTTCGCTCACCGACTGGCGCGGCGAGACACTCGCCCGCATCCGCAAGCTGATCCACGCGGCGGACCCGGACGTCGTCGAGGAAGTGAAATGGCGCAAGCCGTCCAACCCCGGCGGAGTTCCGACCTGGTCGCACGGCGGCATCATCTGCACGGGCGAGACCTACAAGGACAAGATCAAGCTGACCTTTGCCAAAGGTGCCTCAGTCGAGGACCCCGCAGGCCTGTTCAACGCCAGCCTTGAGGGCAACGCCCGCCGCGCCATCGACATCCGCGAGGGCGAGGAGGTGGAGGCGGAAGCGTTCAAGGCTCTGGTGCGCGCGGCTGTCGCATTGAACGCATGACCTGTTCCCTGTCGCGCAGGGGATCCGATCCGGCGGCGCGCCATTTTTCGCGGAAGCTGTCGGTCATGTCGTTGAGCCGCTGCCGGCAGCTGTGATCGTCCTCATCGGGATTGCGTTCGCACATCAGGAAGTTGGCGTGGTGCAGGTCGCGACGGCGCTGGAAGGGCGGATCGTCCTCCTCATCGCATATCTCGAACGCCGACATGTGCGTCACACAGTCGCGGTGGTGCACACCGCGCCCGCTCAGGTCTAGCCCTCGAAATCGTCGCTCAATATTTCCCTGTCCTACAGCACCTCTTTTGTGGCTTATCATCGCGGATGAGTGCTCATCCTCCCGCTTGCTCCCTCGCTATCGCGCGGAGGACGGCCAAACCTGTCGGCACAGCAAACTTAGTAAACTTCGGCCAAGCAGCCGAGCGGCCGATGGATGGACACGCCTTCGGCATTCGCGCGTCCGGCGCGTTCCATCATCGCGATGGCCGCGGCTCAAACCAGCAGCGACCCGACCAACGCCCCGATCAGCAGCAGGGAAATCCCGCCGATCAGGGCAGCATCCGAAAAGCCGGGCTCGACATATTCCTGATGGTCGCCCTCGCTGAAATCGTCGCGCGAGCGGTGGCGGATGACGTCGCCAATCCGTAGCATGGCGCACCTCCTTCTAGGTGTCGCGGCTATACGCCTTTCGGACGCCAAGTGCCAGAAAAGACGTAGGGAATGTCGTCGGCTATGGCCGCTGCAGCCGCACCAGCGCCGCGTCGAGCGCCTGCAAGAAGCGCGAGCGGTCCGCTTTTCCGAACGGGGCGGGGCCGCCGATGCCGTCGCCCGTTCCAGCGCGGAGGTCGGCCATGATCGCCCGCGTTGAGATCGCCGATCCGATCGACGCGGAGGTGAATGGCTTGCCGTTATGGCCGATCACCGTCGCGCCGGCCTTCAGGCAGCGGTCGGCGAGCAAAATATCGCCGGTGACGACGACGGTGTTTGGGTCGGCTTGTTCGGCGATCCAGTCGTCCGCCGCGTCGAAGGCGTCCGATACCAGCACCCGCTCGATCAGCGGATGATCAGGTACGCGCATGCGCATGTTGCTGACCACGCACACCGGCACCACGCGCCGCCACGCGACCTTGTACACCTCGTCCTTCACCGGGCAGGCGTCGGCGTCGATCAGGATCCGCGCGGCCGTCATGACTAGCGGGCGGTCCTAGTCCTTCGCCCCCATCACGCTGCCCTTGCTGGAAGGGTTGGCGGCGATGGTCTTCTTCTTTTCCTTCTTGGGCTTGCGCG